>FR890651.1:43848-56038 GCA_000435075.1 Bacteroides sp. CAG:770
ATTCCGAACCGCCTATGGTCCAGGCAGAGAAAACGCTGCTGGGACTCGGCTTCAAGGACGAAGACTTCGGCAGAAACACGGAAACATTCAGCCAGGGATGGAACATGCGCATCGAACTTGCCAAGATTCTTCTTTCCAAGCCGGATGTGCTGCTTCTTGACGAGCCGACCAACCACCTCGACATAGAGTCAATCGAGTGGCTCGAGGAATATCTCAAGGCATATCAGGGATCCGTTCTTCTCGTCTCCCATGACCGACGCTTCCTGGATAATGTGACCAACCGTACCATCGAAATCATGGTCGGCAAGATTCATGACTACAAGGTTCCGTACACCAAGTACCTGGAGCTCAGGAAGGAACGTATGCAACAGCAGATTGCAGCGTATGAGAATCAGCAGAAAATGATCGAGAAGACTGAAGATTTCATAAACAAGTTCAGATATAAGCCGACGAAGTCAAATCAGGTTCAGTCCAGAATCAAAGCATTGGAAAAGCTGGACAGAATCGAGATTGACGAGACGGACAACTCGACATTGGTCGTGAAATTCCCTCCTGCACCGCGCTCCGGCGATGTCGTGTTCAAGGGTACCGACTTGACAGTAGGATATCCTCAGAAAGTAGTCTTCAAGAACGCCGAGATAGAAATCCGCAGGGGCGAGAAAGTCGCTCTGGTAGGAAGAAACGGCGAAGGTAAGACAACATTGATGCGAGTCATCATGGGCCAGCTGGCGCCAATCTCCGGAGAAGCTAAGGTAGGACACAATGTCAACGTCGGCTATTTCGCTCAGAATCAGGAAGATATACTCGACAAGAACGAGACAGTGCTGAGCACGTTGGAGAACATCGCCTCCGGAGATATCCGCACCAAACTGAGAGATATACTTGCAGCATTCCTTTTCAAAGGGGAAGACATTGACAAAAAAGTTGCCATCCTCAGCGGAGGAGAACGCGCGCGCCTCGGTATGGCCAAGCTCATGCTCCAGCCGTACAATCTTCTGGCGCTTGACGAGCCGACCAACCACATGGACATCAAGTCAAAGGACGTTCTGAAACAGGCCCTCAAGAACTTCGACGGGACACTTGTGGTTGTTTCCCATGACCGAGATTTCCTGGACGGGCTGGTCGATAAGCTATACGAGTTTAGGGATGGTAAAGTAAAGGAACATCTCGGAGGAATCCAGGACTTCCTCGATGAACGCAGGATAGAGAACCTTCAGGAACTCGAAAGACGATTCCATGAGACCGAACCTGCCAAACCTGCCGAGCCAGTCATATCGGCCGGAAAACAGGACTTTATCGCCAAGAAGACAATATCCAAAGAGGAGCGCAAACTCAGAAACAGGATTTCATTCCTTGAGAAGGAGATTGAATCAGCAGAGAACAAGATGAAGAAAATAGAAACAGTTCTTGCCAATCCTGGAAAAGATGATGACGTCATGGAACTCACCAGAACCTATCTTGAACACAAGAGAGACCTGGATGCCATGACTGAGGAATGGGCAGAACTGTCAGAACAAATAGACCAGTAAACAAGTTTTTACAATGTTTGTACTTGATTCACATTGTGATACACCATCTCAGATAATGCGCCTGAGAGACCTTTCTATGGACAATCCTTATGCCCACATTGACTTTCCGAAACTGAAGAAAGGTGGTGTTGATGCCTCATTCTTTGCGCTATACACTCCGGGAACGATGGAGCCGGACGCCGCCACACGCTACGCGTTGGAAATGATAGCAGGGGTCAATGATGCGGTGGAAGCCTCTTCCGACATTGCTGCATTGGCAAAAACCCCGGAAGAAGCATTCAGAAACAAGGATACCGGCAAAATTTCCATTTTTTTGGGAATGGAAAACGGCCTTCCCATTCAGGGGAGTCTGGCCCTTCTGAGGCAGTTTTACAGAATGGGAGTCCGATATATGACATTGACGCACAATACGGACAATCTGATATGCGATTCTGCAGCTCAGGGACGCCGTTGGGGCGGCTTGAGTCCATTCGGAAGGGAAGTCGTCGCTGAAATGAACAGGCTTGGAATGATAATAGACCTCGCACATGCTTCAGACAAGACATTCTACGACTGCATAAAGTACTCGAAGGCTCCTGTGGTAAGCACACATTCGTGTTGCAGGGCATTGGCCAAGCACAGGAGAAACATGACGGATGACATGATAAAGTGCATAGCAGAAACAGGCGGAGTAATCCAGATCAATTTCTATCCTCTTTTCCTGTCAGACGAATTTGCAGAGACTCTGGAGCATTCCGGACTGGATCCGATAGCTGATGAAATAGAGGCAAGATTCATAAAGGACCCTGCATCAGAAGCAAACCGGAGGGACTGGATAGAAATCCAGCAGAAACTGGCCGAACTGAAGAGACCTTCATACAAGCGAATTATTGACCATATTGACCATGCCGTAAGCATCGCAGGAGTTGCCCACGTCGGCATCGGATCCGACTTCGACGGAATCAATGTCACCCCGGAAGGTTTGGAAGACGTATCCAAGATGCCAGTGGTTTTCGAAGAGATGAGAAAGCGTGGTTACAGCGAGTCCGATATCGAAAAAATCGCAGGTCTCAACTTCATGAGAGTGATGAGAACTGTTGAATCTCTTGCAGAACGCAGGTAAAGTCAACCTTTCAAATAATGTCCTAAAAGGGGCCCTGATTACTTATTTTTGCGTAATCAGGGCCCTTATATTGAAGAATTACGGTAAAAGCCGCTATAATATTATCATTCAAGATTTTAACCTATTAATAAATGGAACTTATTGTTAACATATTTACGTGTAACAAAAATGTTATGCACTTTAACAACTTTGTTTCATTTATTGATTATCTGTCATTTAAATCCTCTTTTACAATCGTAAACAGGAAATAGAGAGCAGACGCCGCAAAACGTTCGATATTTCGCTTCCTGTCATTATGATACAGGAATTTTGCCGTTTCTGTTCTGCCGGATGCCGTGCTCACACCTACCCAGACAGTACCTTCAGGATTCACACCGTCACCGCCACCAGGTCCGGCCAATCCCGTAGTAGCTACGGCATAATCTGCACCCATGAGTTTCCTTACACCTTCAGCCATGGCAGCCGCTACTTCACTGCTCACGACACCATTTTTCTCAATCACTTCAGAAGGGACTTTTAGGACATTTTCCTTTACAGGTATCGCATAAGATGTCACTGAACCAAGATAATAATTTGAAGAGCCAGGTACAGTGGTAAGGAGATGAGAAATCTCTCCGCCGGTACATGATTCCGCGGCGCAAACTGTCTTGTGGTTCGCCTTGAGAATCTCTCCCAGCGCGTGTTCGAGAGTATCATCACTGTCGGAATAGACTACATCACCAAGGATTCGCTTTAATTCATTGACCTGAGCCTCTATTTCAGCCTCAACGCGGCTTTTGTCTCCGCCGTAGGCAGAAAGTCGCAGCCTCACGCCGGTAAGCGGATTAGGAAGGTATGCAAGATGAATATAAGAAGGAAGATTATCCTCCCATGTCTCGATTTTCTTGGCCAAAGCGGACTCTGCAAGCCCGTAAGTCATTAGTGTACGGTGATATATGTCTTCAAGAGTAAAGTGGTTTCTGATGTCGGAAATGACGTCTGGAAGCATGTTCAGCGTCTCAAACGGAACACCTGGCATCGAGTACAAGACCGCCTCGTGACCATATCTGGAAGCAGGAAAACGAAATACCATGACAGGTGCCGTACCGAATCTGTTAGGGATAACCTCACATCTATCAGGGACCTGAGCCTGAGCCTTGTTTGACGCCAGCTTGTCAAGCCCTCTGGAATGCAGAATTTCACGCATTATAGCCTCCTGAGCGGCATTCAACACATAAGATTTACTTCCGGACAGTTCGGCCAGCGCAGCCTTGGTAATGTCGTCCTTTGTGGGCCCCAGACCGCCTGTAGCAACTACTACTTCATGTGTCCTGAGTTCTTCATCCAGAGATGAAACTATCGTGTCATGGTCATCACCGATAGACTTCATCGTAGTGACTTTCAGTCCAATTGCATTGAAAGCCCCGGCTATGGCAGAAGAATTAGTATCTACAATCTGACCGATGAGGATCTCGTCACCGATTGTACAAATACTTGCATTAATCATGATATATTCAACTTAAAAATCGTGTCAATTACTTGGTAT
Organism: Bacteroides sp. CAG:770; assembly: GCA_000435075.1. GTDB lineage: Bacteria > Bacteroidota > Bacteroidia > Bacteroidales > UBA932 > Cryptobacteroides. The sequence goes on from FR890651.1 coordinate 48,005, forward strand.
CCAGCGACTTGAGAATCTTCTCAACAAAGCCCGGCCCCTCGTAGATGAAGCCGCTGTAAATCTCTATCAATGAGGCTCCTGCAGCGAGCATTTCCTTTGCCTGCTCAGGGCTCATAATACCTCCGACACCTACAATCGGCAACTTTCCGCCCGTCTTGGACGCTATGTAGCGTACCATCTCCAGATTCTTCGCATACAGAGGTGCTCCTGACATGCCTCCCTTACCGATTTCATCGATTTTTTCCTGAGGTATAGTCAGACCGTCACGCTTGCGGCTCGTATTGCCGGCCACAACTCCGTCAATGCCGGAAAGCATGGCATAATCAAGAATCTCATCAATCTGAGAATGTGCAAGATCGGGGGAGAGTTTCAGCAGTATCGGCTTGTAATCGTCAAATCCGGTCCTCAAATCCAGAAGACTGTCCATAATATCAGACAGGCTGGATACGTCCTGAAGGCTCGTAAGTCCCTCAACATTAGGGCAAGATATGTTTATGACGAACATGTCGACGAAATCGTAGAGAAGACAGAAGGCATTTCTGTAATCTTCTGCCACCTGCTCTCCCTGAGAAGATGAATTAGGCGCGATATTTCCGGCAACAATAACTTCAGGATGTTCCCTGTTCAAATTATTGATGGCATTGTTTACACCCAGATTGTTGATGCCCATGCGGTTAATGATAGCTCTGTCTTTTACGACCCTGAACAGACGAGGTTTGGGGTTTCCCGGCTGCGGGCGCACCGTAAGTGATCCGATCTCCACAAATCCGAAACCAAAGTCAGACAACTCGTTATAGCATTCGCCGTTCTTGTCCAAACCACCTGCCAGACCCACAGGGTTAGGAAATTTGATGCCGAAAACCTCCCGGGAAAGATCCTGATGTTCTCTTTTGAAAATCATTCTCACGATATTTCTTCCCAATGGAATATGGCTAAGGATTCTGAGACCCTTCATCGTCATCTGGTGTGCCGTTTCCGGATTGAACTTGAACAGAATCGGACGGATAAGATGTTTGTACATGTCGTTTATTTCAATTTTGCACAAAGATACAATGATTTTACTTTATTTCAATGAAAGTATTATCATCGTAAAAGACGACTATTTTAGCGATTTTGCGCTTATTATCAATGACTTGCATCGGTTCAGAAGGGGAGTCGTTCCCCTTCGTGGGCAACGTATCCGCCAGTGCACGTACAGATTCAGGGCGAATTTCCGATTCTCGTGGAGTTACCTGAGGCTTAACCTCAGCTGCAGGCGGTTCCAACTGACTGAAAAGGTCCGGAGGCAAGGTCTCCTCCTGACGGACAGGTTCCGGCGCGGGAACATTCATTGACTTGTACATCTTGCCCGTACCATTGAGAAGCCACTCTATATTCAGATTAGGGTAGTGCTTCGACATACTGTACAGGAAATCCCAGCCGGGCTTGTTCCTTCCGGCCAAAATATGGGACACACTCGCCCTTGCCACCTTGATGGTATCTGCGAACTGAGACTGCGAAATGTTTTCCGCAGCAAGAAACTGCTCGAATCTGGTGTTCATATTTCTAAACATTAACTTTACAAAAGTACACATTACAAATGAAAAATGCAAGAGATTATTCGGATTACATATGTAATAGGGGAGGAAAAAATAACGTTACAAGTACTCCATTTTACTTTAGATTATAGAGCATTAAAACCTTATTGATAATCCTATACACTTAACAAATGGCCCATTTGACAACCTCATTGGCTAGTAGCTTCCAAATTCACATGCTTATTATAATTCATTTCTTTATATAGTAACAGCTAACTATCTGATTATCTATACTTTGCAATCTCATTAAAATATAGATAAATTCCGCTTATTTTACATTTTTATCACTTTACAAATATCACAGATTACACATAAGAACATTTGTAAACTTTACATTTATAGCCTCACTTGCACATTTGTAACTAGTCTGGTTTTACAAATGTATATATCTCTGAGGATTCAATTCTTCTCGGATATTCTATAGTTTATGTGTAATTTTGCATTGTCATTAATGAATAGAAATATGATACCTGACATAAGAATCGAAGATTACAACTATCCCCTGCCGAATGATAGGATAGCAAAATACCCTCTGGCAGAAAGGGACTCATCCAAACTCCTCAGATATGAAAATGGAGTTGTCAAAGAATATGTGTTCCGCGAGATTCCGGAACTTCTTCCATCCGATGCCGTGATGGTTTTCAATGACACCAAGGTTGTCCCCGCAAGACTTCATTTCGTGCGCCCTACCGGAGCACGCATCGAGATCTTCTGCCTGCAGCCTGTCACCCCTGAGGAATACAATCTGGCTTTTGCAACCACCGAGTCCTGCACCTGGAAATGTGTCATCGGCAACGCAAAGAAATGGAAAGGAGATGTACTCGATCTCTACAATCCTGAAGAGTCGGACGAAATCAAAGCATTGTCAATGAAAGCGGAGCTCATTTCAAGGGAAGGCCAGACAGGCATTGTCAAATTTTCCTGGAACGGAGATTTTCCTTTCTCCAAAGTCCTTGAAATCTGCGGAACAATCCCTATCCCGCCATACCTTAACAGAGACAGCGAAAGCATTGACATTGAAAGATATCAGACGCTTTATGCGAAATTCAGGGGCTCTGTTGCCGCTCCTACGGCCGGACTCCATTTCACGCAGAACGTTCTCGACAGAATCAAGCAAAAAGGCATTGACATGGAAACTGTCTGCCTCCATGTGGGCGCCGGCACCTTCCTTCCGGTGAAGGATTCCGAGGTGGCGAAGCATCCGATGCACCGCGAGCCTTTCATTGTGACCCTAGATTTCCTCAAGGATATCAGACATTCGGGCAAGAAGGTCATTGCCGTCGGAACCACATCCGTCAGGACTCTTGAATCCCTCTACTATGCAGGCGTTTCATGTATCGAGACAGGAAAGCCGCATGATGTCGAACAATGGGCCCCATATAACAGAGAGTACTCCTATTCTACAGAAGAGTCCATCGATGCGCTCATCTCCTATCTTGAGAAGAACTCTCTCGACAGACTGAGTATCGGAACAAGAATCATTATCGTTCCGGGATTCAAATTCAGAATCGTAGATATTCTGGTAACGAATTTTCACCAGCCTGAAAGCACATTGATCCTGCTCGTATCTGCATTTGTCGGAGGAGACTGGCATACCATATATGACTATGCCCTGACCCACGATTTCAGGTTCCTGAGTTATGGCGACAGCTCAATTCTCTTTCGCAGCAAGTAGTCCCGACATGACTGACCATCTGATGAGATACGCTGAATGCTGTTTGCACTTTCCAGCCTTTTTTATTAGATTTGCCCCGTAAACGTGTAGCAGAATCTTACCATTTTCGAAATGGTTTCCTGCAACAGTATAATTAAAAGAATATGTGTGAAGAAATCAACGAATTCGAAAGCATCAGTCCATATTCGGACAAAGAAGCGGTCGAAGCTCTAGGAAAACTCGCCGATCATCCGGCAGTCATAGAAGTATCCAAGGCGATATTCCCTGACAAGCCTAAGGAGTATTTGCGGGAGGTCCTTAAAAACCTGAAAAGCATAGATGAGTTCCAGACTCTCGTAATGTCAAAGGCAATCGAGTGGGTTCTGGATACCTCTGCCCATAATTTCTCTTACGACGGAATCGAAAATCTCAAGAAGATTAACGGAAAGTTCCTGGCGCTCTCTAACCATAGAGACATCATTCTGGATCCGGCAATTACTCAGGTAGTACTTTACCGTAACGGACTTCAGACTACAGAAATCGCAGTAGGAAGCAACCTCCTCTCCAACAAATATGTTGAGTACCTCATCAGGTCCAACAGAATGATCAAGGTAATCCGCGGGATTAATGCCCGTCAGCTTTACCTGTCATCTCAGGTTCTTTCAAAGTATATAAGAACCGGAATTACTTCAGGCAAGAGCTCCATCTGGATTGCACAGCGTGAAGGAAGGACAAAAAATGGCATTGACACGACTGAGCAGGGTTTGCTCAAGATGCTTGACATGAGCGGAACCAAGGACTTTGTTTCGAATTTCGAGGAACTGAACATCGTGCCTCTCAGCATTTCATACGAGTACGAGCCATGCGACATCATGAAGGCAAGGGAACTTCTCATTTCCCGCACGCAGAAATATGTCAAGGGCCCGCAGGAAGACCTCATCAGCATCATGACCGGCATCAACCAGCAGAAAGGGAACATCCATCTCAATATCGGTGTGCCACTTACCCATGAGGAAATCGTCGAGGCTTCATGTTGCAACAAGAATGACCGTTATCAGGCTATCAGACACGCAGTAGATGATCGCGTAATCGAGGGCTACAGACTGTGGAAGAACAACTACATCGCCTACGATATGGTCAACCACAGCTACAAGTACAGTGACCTATATACTCCTGAGGACGTGGAGAAGTTCACGAACTACGTCGAGCAGCAGTTGGATAAGGTGGAGAAATCGCTCAACAGGTCTGACTTGCGTGACATCTTCCTCAAGATTTACGGAAACCCTGTTCTCAGCAAGGAACAGCTCATGGAAGAAAAGGCAGCGGCTGCCAAACAGCAGTAAACTGACCCAAGGATAAGAAAAACGGCGGATTGGAATTCCCAGTCCGCCGTTTTTCTTATCCTATATAGGATTCGCATCTGCGAAATCCTTCTGTTTCCTCTATTTCCTGATATGGACATCCATCTGAGGGAACGGGAATTGCAAGCCCTTCTTGGGCAGTTCCGTAAAAATCGCCTCATTGATATCATACATCACGTCCCAATAGTCCTCGACCTTCACCCAAGCCTTCATCACATACTCGACGCAACTGTCCTTCATTGAATTCAATGCGACAAAAGGATTCGATGCACCTGGAGTAGATGAAGTCAGGATGCGCTTGTCATTCTTCAGGATTTCATACATTGCAGCCTTGGCCGCCTCGTTATCTGTACTATAATCCAGATCAACTTTCCACTCCAAACGGTTAACGCTATGCTCAAAATAATTGTCAATGTTGCCGTTTGAAAGGGCGCCATTCGGAAGAATAATCGTCCTGTTGTCAAATGTGCGTAGTCTGGTGCTCACGATATTGACTTCAGACACTATTCCGGAATATCCTAAAGCCGTAATGTAGTCACCTGCCTTGAACGGCTTGAACAGGAGAATCATTATACCTCCGGCAAAATTCTGAACAGTGCCGCTGAGCGCCATACCGATAGCCATACCTCCTGCTGCAAGCAGAGCCGCAATGGAAGTAGTATTGACGCCAAGCGTTCCTATCGTTATGATGACGAGGAGCATTGTCAATGTTATTGACACAAGACTGGTTATGAAAGTCGAAAGAGTTTTCTCCGTGTGTTTTCTTTCGAATATCCTGCGCAACAAAACTTTGACCCTGCGGATCAGCCAGACTCCGACAGCATATACTACAATTGCAGCCAGAACTTTCAGTCCGAAACTGATCGCATCATGAATCAAGTCCTGAATGAATTTGTTCGGATCTGAAACAATCTCCTGAGCAATGTTTGTCAATGCTACTTTGGCGGAATCAGGATTGAAATTCAACGAGTCAAGCTGTGGCAATTGTGTTGGCATAATGATTCTCAGTTATCTAGAAAAGTTTGTCAATGGCCGCAATTACCTCCTCTGCAGGAAGATCCGGGCTCAGCACGAGATCAGGTTCCTTGAGAATGAAGCCTTTACGAGTCGCTCCGAGCATTCCTCCGCCGGTCACATTCAGCATCACGGTCTCGTCATGCTTTATGACACCGGCATCAAGAGCCTGCTTCAAACTTGCTACAGCACATGCTGATGCAGGGAAGATGTCATAACCCTCTGCACTGAAGTATCTTACAACCCAGGAAACAACCTCGTCATTGGAAACTTTGAACATGTCTCCGCCTGATTTTTCGAGCACGTCGAACAAACCGCCGGCAAGACTATACGGCGGGGGGCAAACAACCCGCCGGCAAGACTATACGGCGGTTTTCTGTTTGAAAGCACCTTGCCGAGAATAACTTCTGCCTTATTTCTTCCTTCCTCAGGAGTCATCGGCACAAGCTGACGGCTATGAGCTTTCCAGGAATCGTACATGATGGTGAACGGAGCATTCTGGCTGGCATAGATTCTCATCTTATTCTCACCGAAACGTCCGTCGGCAGCAAGTCTCTCAGCATTCTCCCATGCGGCAATGGCACCGGTACCGCTACCGACAGCCTGGAAATATGCATCAGGAATTCTTCCGATAGTTTCCACGGCAGAAAGAATTGTAGTACCCATTCCGTCACGCCTTGCAACATTCTTCGCGCCGCCCTCTGCCATATATCTTGGATCCGAACAGAGCTTGTCACCAAGAGCGATAGCATCGTAATAGTCAGTTCCTGAAGGTGTGGCAACAATCTTCACACAAGAAGAGAGTTTCTTCTTGAACCAGAGATCACTGAAATTGTCGAGAGGAACACATATAACGATAGGAATATTGTTGTCCGAGCAGACCTTCGCAAATGCACGGGCAGTATTTCCCGCAGACTGGACAACTAGAATCCTCTTGTTGTTCTTAGGCAATCTCGCACATACAGAAAACGCTTCCGTTTCCTTGAACGAGCAAGTCTCCATTCTGGCACCAAGTCTAGGGCAGTAACCCGAGAAGGTTATATAGAGATTTTCCATGCCAAGCATTTCAGCAAGGCCCTTGCTCTTATATGTCACCGGAGCATGTGAATGTCTGAGCGGTTTCCTGATCGGAAGCCATTCTGCGTATCTGTAAAGTCCCTTGAGATCTTCTCTGGGAGTAAATTTAGTATTCTCATAAACAGCTCTCACAAGAGACGAAGATTGTGCTTCCGGATCGGCGAGCGTCCAGCCCTCGTCTTCGAAAACCCTGCCGGTACCGACATTGACCAGCTTGTATTTTGTAGGTTTGAACATATTATAAGTGGTTTAGATTTTTACTTGTCAATGATAAGCCAGGTCATATAGGCGATTTCAAGAATCAGAAGGCAGATTCCATCTGCCCTGTCGAGCTTATCTCTCTTGAATGTATAGATACTTATTGCGATTGCAAGTGCGCTTACAAGAAGCGCTGCCGCGTCCACATAACTGATTGCCGCAAATGACAACGGATGGATCAATGCCGAGCCACCGAGAATCAGAAGGATATTGAACACATTGGAGCCCAATATGTTACCCAGTGCGAGCTGGCCTTTCTTCTTTGCAGCAGCCACGATACATGTGGCGAGTTCCGGCATTGATGTGCCTCCTGCAAGAATCGTGATTGCTATGAACTTGTCGCTGACTCCGATCATCTTGGCGATGCTTGTGGCAGAATTGACGAAAAACTGTCCGCCCAAAATCAGTCCTGCAAGACCGGCAACTATCATAAAGACAGATTTGCCGATGGATACCGGTTTCTCATCCTCATCCGAATTCTCATCCGGAACATCGAAGCGGAATGACAGATAAATATATGTCGCGAACAATACGACAAGTATTGCGCCTTCAAGTCTTCCCAATGTATCTGTTCCGAAACCGAAGAGTTTATGAGTCATTCCCAGACCGAGCAACAAGACTGTAATGAAAATATTGATCGGAATGTCTTTCCTCCTGTTCAGACTTGTTATCGTCATCGGGCAAATTACTGCTGTTACTCCGAGAATGAGCAGAACATTGAAAATATTCGAACCCATGACATTGCCGATGGCGATATCGGCATTGCCCTGGATGGCACCGATGAAACTGACCACCATCTCAGGAGCGGAAGTTCCCATTCCGACAATGGTAAGGCCAATGACGAAATCACTGATTCCCAGCCGTTTGGCAACTGATGACGCACCATCCACAAGCCAGTCGGCTCCTTTTACAATAAAAAAGAGACCGACAAGAAAGATGAAAATTTGGAGTAACATAGTCTATTTGTTGTTTTCTTCGTCCTGCAATTTTGCTTCAGAGCGTCTTCTGATTTCCTCGTCGGAGAGGAGTCTCAGCGCGCAGACATTCTCGACATGCATAGTATGAGGAAACATGTCCACCGGCTGAACCGCCG
>FR890651.1:56069-84658 GCA_000435075.1 Bacteroides sp. CAG:770
GGCTGAACCGCCGTTATATCATATTTTCCTGACATCATGGCAAGATCTCTTGCCTGTGAAGCCGGATTACAGCTGACATACACAATCTTGGATGGCGCAGCCTCAAGTATCACTTTAACCACATCCGGATGCATTCCGGCGCGAGGAGGGTCAATAATCATGACTTCAGGCCTTCCATGCTGCCTGATGAAATCAGAGGTAAGAATGTCCTTCATATCGCCGGCGAAGAATGTGCAATTGTCAATGCCGTTTGCTTTGGCATTGACCTCGGCATCGTCGATTGCCTCTTTAACGTACTCGATTCCGATTACTTTGGCAGCCTTGTCGGAGACAAACTGCGCGATGGTGCCGGTGCCGGTATAGAGGTCATATACAGTCTCGTTTCCGGTCAATCCCGCAAAATTCTTCGCAACAGAATAAAGTCTCTGGGCCTGCTCGCTATTGGTCTGGTAGAAAGACTTCGGTCCGATTTTGAATTTGAGTCTTCCCATTGTCTCCCAAATTGCATCGGCACCTTTATAAAGGATGCACTCCTGGTCGGCAATGGAATCGTTCAGTTTGGTATTGATAACATAATACAGCGACACGATTTCAGGGAAAGCCTCTGAGACAGCGTCGAGCAATGGTTTGACAGATTCATCCTCATGTGCAAAGCAGACTGTAAGCATAACCTCACCTGCCTTGTTGTTCCTGATGATGATGTTTCTCATCAATCCTGTATTCTCGCGAATGTTGTAGAATTCAAGTTTGTGTCTTACGGCATATTCCTTTATGAAAAGACGTATCTTGTTGGACGGCTCGGGCTGCAGACAGCAGTGCCTGATATCCAGAACTTTATCGAAGAATCTTCCGACATGGAATCCGAGTCCGAGTCTCTCTTCATCAGTAAGGCTCTCCGGATCTTCCGTGTCAAATATCCATCTCTTGTTGGAAAAAGTAAACTCCAGCTTGTTCCTGTAATACTGTGTCTTCTCAGACGGAAGAATAGGTGAAATTTCCGGAATCTGGAGATGACCGATTCTTACGAGCTGGTCCCATACCTGCTGCTGTTTTGCCTGCAACTGCATTTCGTAGGGGAGAGGCTGCCATTTGCATCCTCCGCAAATTCCAAAATGCTCACAGAAAGGTTCAAGTCTCTGTGCCGATGGTTTGACCATATCCAGGATATAGCCTTCCATATAGTTCTTTTTCTTCTTCGTAATTCTGACATTGACAATGTCCCCGGGCACAGCGAATTCAACGAAGACCACAGCCCCATCCACATGGGCCAGTGATTTTCCTTCCGCAGCAACCGCCTCAATCGTCACATTTTCAAGTACCAGGTCGAGTTTCTTCTTTGCCATTTGTTTCTAATTGTCGTTTCTAACCACAGCCTGAGAGACATTGATCATAAAGTCCCCCATAGCCTCCAACTCTGCTATAATATCAAGGAAGTAGTTGAGTGACTGATAGTTGCCTGTATGGCTCTCAATCTGGGCAATTCCTTCCTCTCTCAATTTATCTCTAGTTCCGTTAATCACATCCTCTGCGTTATACGCATTGGCAATATCCCTCACGTATCCGTTGGCCGCCTTGTCGAGATTCTCTACCATGACACCATAGGCAAGATCTACCTTGGAAATCATCAGATTAATCTTTTCGATGGTCGCCTCATCGAATTTTCTGTTGTGGACACGCTCTCTTTCCAGAATGCGGCTTATATTCTCACCACTGTCTCCGAGGCTTTCCAACTCACCGATGACGCGATACAGCACTTTTATTTCTTCAGCTTCCTCCTCGCTGAAGCTCTCAGCCGACACGCTATTGAGGAATGCCGCTATCTGGTACTCCATTTTGTCGGACAGTTCCTCTGACTGGACAAGTTTCACTCTGAATGACTCGAACTTGTCAGGGTCTTTCTCATTGACCGCATTGGCTACATTGACAAAACTTGATTTCATAACTGCCGCAAAATGAGCGACTTCCTTGAACGCCTGAGAAATGGAGATGCTCGGAGCACCGAATCTTCTGGCTGAGATGTAAATCAGTCTTGAGCCATCATCAGGAATTTCGGAATCTGCTGATACTAGCTTAGTTACCAATTTCTCAATCGGCTTGGTAAACCATGCCAGGATGCAGGTTCCAAGAACATTGAAGAGTGTATGGAGGGTCGCAATTGCAAAAACCGGATGCCATCCTTCCGTGATATGCGCAACAAAACCTGTGAAAGGCTTGAAGAATATCAATGCCAAGACAGCACCGACTACATTAAAGAGCGTATGGACCAAGGCTGCACGTTTTGCCTGGATATTGGCGTCTGATGCTGCGATATTTGCAGATATTGTAGTACCTATATTTTCTCCGAGTACCATAGCCGCAGCCATGTCGAAGTTAATCCATCCTGAAGTCATCATGACCATCGTAAGTGTCACGGCACCAGTAGATTGCATTGCAAAAGCCAGAACGCATCCCACAGCCATAAACATCAGCAGACAGAGAAATTCCGATCCGGCGAGATTATCGATGGCTGCCTTCAGAGAGGGGAGTTCAGTGACAGGAGGAAATGTAGATATCATAAAGGACAGTCCTATGAACAGCAATGCCAGTCCGATAACGACCTCTCCGGTAATTTTCTTTTTCTGTCCTTTCGCCATCGTCAATACGAATCCGACTGCAATCAGCGGGTACGTCATGAACTTAAGCGCGCCGTCAAATCCTGCCAATGCGATAATCCAGGTCGTGAACGAAGCTCCGATGTTCGCGCCCATGATGACGAGAATCGCTTGTGTCAATGCGAGTACACCTGCATTGACAAAACTCACGACCGTAACGGTCGCTGCGCTGGAAGATTCAGCCAATGTGGTTATACAGAATCCTGAAAGAATGCTGTTGACAGGGTTTTTCTTCATCCACGGCAGAAAATTTTTCATTCTGTCACCGGTCAGTTTCATCAAGCCGCCGCTCAGAAGGTTCAGTCCATAAAGGAACAATCCGATGGCACCGAATAGGGTAAGGAACTGTAAAACCATACTAACTTAACATAATATAAATTGTGTAACAAGATATTGTTGTCATTTAACTGACAAATATAACTATTTTTTACGACACGTAAAACCTCAAGTCAGAGATATGATACAAGGCCAGTTCTTACACAGAAACTGGCCTTGTATCATAATCTACATGTTATTTATGACCTCGTCCACAAAAGCTTTGACGTTGTCAGAATATTTCTCACCGAATCCCTGGCGGAAAGACATGCCCTCAGAAAGCAGTTTCAATCCGGAGGCCGAAGCCATCTCATTCATGAGCCTCACGCTGGCACCCGCCCAGGTAAACGAGCCGAAAGCCGCAAAGCCATGATTCTTCACCTGTCTTGCACAGACGCCGTACAGAACTTCACGGACAGCAGGGAAAATATCGTTATTATAGGTAGGGGAACCGCAAATCAGCGTATTATACTCGAAAACATCCTTGTAGATGAACGACGGATTCTCTGTTACTGCATTGTGAATCACACACTTGACTCCCCTCTTCACAAGTTCGGCATGTATTGCCTCGGCAGCCTTTTCTGTGTTTCCGTACATCGAACCGACCACGATGCAGACGCCCTTGTCTGTCTCATAGCGGCTCATCCTGTCATACAAGGCAACCACCTGCGGTATCTGCGACTCCCACACAGGACCATGTGTACTGCAAATCCTTGACAGAGCGAGACCAGAGAGTTTTTTCAATGCTGCCTGGACCGGCTGTCCATATTTGCCGACGATGCTGGCATAATACCTGACCATTTCATCCCTGTATTCCTCGAACCTGTCACAGATCCCGCCCTCGACAGCACCGAAACATCCGAATGCGTCACCGGAGAAAAGAGTCTGTTCCTCAGCAAGATACGTAACCATTGTTTCCGGCCAGTGAACCATAGGAATCATCGCGAATGTCAATGATACCGAACCAAGACTGAGAATCTCACCTTCCTTGATGACCTTGACATTGTCAGTAATTCCTTGATATCCCTCAATCATAGGCACTGCCTTGGCATTTGTAACAATCTGAATGCCAGGATATTCCTTACGGACCAGAGACATCAGTGCAGAATGATCCGGCTCCATGTGGTTGACTATCAGATAGTCCACTTGCCTATCCCCTATTTCCTCCCTGATATTAGCAAGAAACTGCTCTCCGAATGCAGCCGCGGCCGTATCCACAAGGGCGATCTTTTCATCCACTACAAGATATGAGTTATATGAGACACCATGGGGAAGCGCCCACTGATTCTCGAAAAGAAAAGGCCTGAAGTCATTGACTCCTACATACCTTACATGTTCACTAAGTTTCATATTATCAATTAATTATATATCAAAAGACTAAAGCCACAGTAATTATAGCACCTACATTGAGGCTCTGACTCACCCCGACATTCCCGGCCGGCGCATATTTTCCGGAATACTTGTCAAAGACTTTGGGATGAGAAAATGACGCAATCGCAGCAGCATTGAAATCGACCGCAAAATTTCTGGCAAGCCTGCATCTGTATGAGTATCCGATTTTTCCGACAGGAGCCGGTTTCACAGAATGACGGAAAGCGGCACCGGCTTCGACAAAAATGGAGCCACCTTCCTCCAAGCCGTTCATTCCCAATGCAAAAGAGCCCCTCAATGATACCGGATACGCTCTCTCCCCTGCTCTCAATCCCATATATCCGCCAAGAAGCGACATTCCGAAACGAGGGCTCATATCATATCCCACGAAACCAAGTACAGCACCATTGACATGACCGCTGAACCTCAAATCCTTAGTCTCGACAAGATAACCTTCCGTAGAAAGATAAGTGTTATAGATACCCACCAGCATCGGGGAATTTATGCCCCATTCGGCTCCGTAATGGAATCTATATCCCCGCAGGCCCTCAGAATGAAGACCCACTGAAACAAAAATCAGGCTCAATGCCATTATTATACGGAGACAACGCATTCAGAATCTGTAGTTTATGCTAATTTCAGGTATCCACGCCCGGTATATTCCATTATGGTAGAAGGTCAATGTCGTATTTCCGTCTTTCTTCCCAGTATGACATCCGAGTACCGCGGAAAAGCCCGCAGAAACTGAAAGTCCGGAATTGAAACGGAAATCGAAAGACGCCATTCCCGACATGCCGGCAACGACTCCGCGTCTGTCACTGTTATCCATGACATATCCGGCAGAAGCGCCCGGACCCGCATTGAACTGAACCCGTACCTCTTCATTGATTTTCCATTCAGCTGCATTGAATCTGATAAAATAACTCGCGAGTCCTCCAGGACAACTGTTTTTTCCGTCAATGACATTATACAGGTCAGCGCACAACCTCAATTCAGAATCATTGCGTCCGGACATGAAACGGAACCTCACACCGGCTTGTGCCACAGAAGAAATCAGACCGCACTCAAAAGTCTGTGCCCTGCCTTCCTCAGATATGAGCAGACAGAACACGAAAATCAGCGATATGACAAGTTTCTTCAGCAAGAATCAGACGTTTTTCAACTCCATGTATGTCGCGCCGATCTGCTCGCCGAACACACCGCCGATGAAACCGATGAGATCTCCTTTGTGTATTTTTCCTTCCACAGCAAGCATTTCCACGGCTTTCGACGCGAATTCCTCCTTATCCTTCACCACGTCGAAAGGATAGGCCTTGACACCGAAAACAAGAGCAAGTTCACGCATCGTATAATCATTGTAGCACATGGCGTAGATAGGGACTTTCGGCCTAAACGTCGAGATGTAACGTCCTACACGTCCGGTGTAAGTGTCGAATATCAATGCCTTTACCGGCAATTCCTGGGTCGCAGCCACCAGGGACTGTGCCAGGACAACAGCTACAGGCTTAACAACCTTCCTGAGGTCAAGATCAAGATTCACATCAAGTGTCCCTTCAGTCTGGAGGGCAATCCGTGTCATTGTCTTCACGGCCTCGACAGGATATTTGCCATACGCGCTTTCTCCGCTCAGCATTATCGCATCAGCACTCTGGAAAATGGCATTTGCGACGTCGGTCACCTCGGCACGGGTAGGTCTCGGATTGTCAATCATGCTCTGGAGCATCTGCGTAGCCACTATAACCGGCTTCTTCCTGTCACGACAAGCCTTCACGATATCTCTCTGGACAAGAGGTATGCGCTCCGCCGGAATTTCCACTCCGAGGTCTCCTCTGGCGACCATGATTCCATAGCAATATGTGAGGATATCATCCAGATTGTCAACACCTTGCTGATTTTCAATCTTGGAAATTATCTTGAGATGACTATGCTCAGCATCGAGAATATCCTGAATTTCATGAAGATCATCAGCGCTGCGGACAAATGAATGTGCAACGAAGTCAATGTTAGCCTTCACAGCCCAGTGTATGAACATCTTGTCTTTCTCAGTAACCGCAGGCAGATTTATATGGACATTAGGCACATTGACGCTCTTATGGCCTTTGATCAGGCCCTCATTCATGACTTTGCAAATCAGTTTTCCTTCTTCCTTGCCTACAACTGACAAATCCACTGAACCATCGTCAATAAGAATGTCAGCGCCAACGGGCACATCTTCCGCCATATGCGGATATGAGGTATAGAGGACTCCTTTTCTGCAGGGCTTGGAAGGATCATCGACAATTTCCAGCATCTCCCCCACGTGTGCGACAAATCCGACGGAATCAGCCATCTGTGTCAACCTGACTTCCGGACCCTTGGTATCAATGAGAATGGCAATCTTGTCTGATACCTTACGGACGTTATCCACAATCTCCTGCGCTCCTTCTACGGATGCATGAGCAGAATTGATGCGGACTACATTCATTCCATTTTCATAGAGCTGTCTGATAAACTCTTCATCGCATCTGTTGTCCGCGATTGTACAAATAATCTTCGTTTTTTTCTCAATCATCGTTGTTTCTGGTTTTTCCTTATTGCAAAATTAATGATTTCAGGTCAATGTTCAATGCGTATTTATCATTATCTTTGTAGAACGCGCGCAGAACGGCCATCCAGATGTCAAAATATGGTTACAACCGGTCTCAATCCGCGATAACAATTATGTTACATGCGGTTAACATAATTGTTTTACTTATTAATTGTCAATTCATTATATAAATATGGCTAACAATTCTGCAAACACATACAATAAAATGCTTCCTCCGCTTCCGGAGAGGATGCGCCCACGTAATCTGGATGAATATGTGGGCCAGAAACATCTGGTAGGAAAAGGCTGCGTCCTCAGAAATATGATAGAGGGCGGAAATCTGACCTCCTTCATACTTTGGGGTCCTCCAGGTGTCGGCAAAACCTCGCTTGCCAGAATTGTAGCCAATTCGATGGACAGGGAGTTCTATACATTGTCCGCCGTGAGTTCAGGAGTGAAAGACGTCCGCGAAGTCATAGACAGGGCCAGGTCTTCAGCAACGTCAATGTTCGGGGCCGGCAAAGGCGCGCCGATTCTTTTCATTGATGAAATTCATAGGTTCAACAAGGCGCAGCAGGATGCACTTCTGGGCGCAGTCGAAGACGGAACCGTGATTCTCATCGGAGCAACCACGGAGAATCCATCCTTCGAGGTCATCAATCCTCTTCTTTCCAGATGTCAGGTGCTGGTCCTCAAATCGCTGGAGGCTTCTGACCTGAGAGACCTCCTCGCCCGCGCCCTCAGCGAAGACGAGATACTGAAGCACAAGGAGATCAAGATCAATGAAGATGAGGCGCTTCTGAGATACTCCGGCGGTGATGCGAGAAAACTTCTCAATATCCTGGAAATCGTCATTGACTTTTCCTCCGGCAAGTCACCGGTTATCATTGACAATAAGACAGTTGAGTCTTGTCTTCAGACCAATGCCTCCAGATATGACAAGGGTGGAGAGATGCATTACGACATCATTTCTGCCTTCATCAAGAGTATCCGTGGTTCGGACCCTAATGCGGCAATCTATTATCTGGCCCGCATGATTGATGGCGGAGAGGACCCGGTTTTCATTGCCCGAAGACTCTGCATTTCTGCGGCTGAGGATATCGGGCTGGCAAATCCGAATGCCCTCCTGCTTGCCAATGCATGTTTCCAGACCGTATCTTCCATTGGGATGCCAGAGGGCAGGATTCCTCTTGCCGAAGCGACAATATATCTGGCATCTTCACCAAAGAGCAATTCTGCATATATGGCTATCAATCAAGCACTTGAAGTGGCATCAAAGACACAGGCCGAAGCAGTTCCGCTCCAGCTCAGGAATGCGCCGACTTCTCTCATGAAGGAACTTGGATACAGCGACGGATACAAGTATTCACATGATTATCCCGGACATTTTGTAGATCAGGAATTCATGCCGGACGGACTGAGAGGCACCGTTTTCTACCAGCCTGCTGAGAACCGCCATGAGGACGGGCTCAAATCATATCTGGAGTCATGCTGGCCAAAGTATTACAAAAAATAATCAAGTCGAGAGAAATCAGAACGGATATCCGACTCCGAAATGCACAGCGAAGCCATCGCTCCGGAACCATCCTCCGGGGCCGACCCATCTTTGTTCAGGCTCTTTGGACGGATTTCTGACCACCATACCCATATCGAGACGGACAAGAATAAAATTAAGGTCAAGACGCAGTCCCAGACCCCAGTCAATCGCAATGCCTTCCAGAAGATTCCTGGCATTGATCTTACCCTGGTCATACGATGTCAACCCATTGTCTTTCAGATACCAGACGTTACCGGCATCAGCGAACACGGCGCCATTGAACTTCCAGAAGAGACCGAAACGGTACTCGAGATTTGCTTCAAGTTTTACGTCGCCAGTCTGGTTAGGAATAACAAAGACGGTGTCGCGGGCAGACGTACCCGGACCGATTGTCCTGGCCTGCCAACCCCTCAAACTGTTTGCACCACCGCTATAGAACTGCTGCTCAAACGGCATGGATGATGAGTTTCCGTACGGCAGACCTGCTCCCGCGAGAAATCTCGTGGCGATTGCCTGTTTTCCGTTTTTTCCGAACACCCAGGTCTTTCCGGCAGTAAACTCTCCCCTGACGTACTGGGAATAACTTGTACCCCAGATCTGATGTTCCCCTGTCTTGTTGTCCTTTCTGATGACCGGATTGAACAGCGAGAGCACATTGCCGGCCTCATTGAACTGGAATTTGAAGTAATGGTACGAATTCTTGGGATTGACATCGGTGCTTGTCGTGTAATAGAGTGTTCCTCCGGCACCGAAATCAAAGTGGTCCGTATATGCGCTCCTGACTATGGAGTTCATCATCACATTATTGAAGAATGTCGGGTCTATCTTGAACATTCTCACAATATTGAGCTGCGTAGGATAGAACTGGAAATACAGTTTCTTATATGAACCGGTATAGCCGAATGAATATGAGATGATATTCCTCTTGTATTCCGGGCGGTCCTGATAATTATAGGATGCCTTTATTTCGGTGTAAGGCACTGCCTTGCGGAATTTATGGACAGGTACGAACACAAACCTCGGAATCTTCACTCCTGCGGAGACGCTGAATTCAGTGGAGCGCATGTCGCTGTTCGGCTTGAACTGGAAATTTCCTGAAAAGTTAAGGTTCAGGACCTCACCTCCGCGGAAAATGTTCCTGTGATAATATGAAAGTCCCGGCGAAATGCCGAAAAGTCCGCTTGAATTCGAAGATGCCTCAATGTTGACCTTCGTCCCCTGGAGACGCGCCCCTGAAAGAGAGATGTCGGCATTGACAAGTGCCGTATCTATCTGACGCACATCGACATTGACACTGCTGAGCACGCTAAGCGAAGACAGGCGGGTATAGGTGTTGTTGACGAGGTTCTCGCTGTAAAGGTCACCGGGGCGGATGGTATTGAGGTCGCGCAATACCTTTTCCCTGATTTTGAATGTCTCCGGGTGTGAAATGACCACGTCATTGAATGTGAATTTGCGTATGGGAGTCGCATCTTTCTCACTCTCGTTACGTGTATATTCATTGATACGATACTCCAGAATCGCGTTGCCCGGATCTGTCAGGGTGTCGGCCTGAAAGAAATAATGACTTTTCGAAAAACCATAATAACCGAGGTTTCTCATCTTGGCGGATGATCGCTGGCTTTCATTCTCGAGCATCTCCTCCGACAGCCAGTCGCCTCGTCTGACAAGCACCCTATTGGTGTCACGCAAGAAGTCAGAAGCAAAGGTTCCTCCGGATGGCACATTGTAATGTATATCCTTGATTGGAAACCGCTTGCCTAATGTCACCTTATATGTCACTTTAACATTCTTCCGCTTGACATTGACCTCGGAACCGACCACGGAGCCATAATAGCCGAGGTACTCCAGATGCCGCTTGATATTATCCTCAGAAGCATTGACCTTATCCGGCTCGTAAACGACCGGCGGGGTTCCGATTTTCCTGAACAGCCTGGCGAAGAACGAGTTGCTTTTGCCTCCCCAGTTATACACGTTCAGGAAAGGATTCCAGCCGAAAATCAGATTCGAGTTCGGCTTCTGCTTGATATACGGCTCTACTTTATTGGTACTGAATCTCTTGTCGTTCTCTATCAGGACTTCGTTCTTGGCCAGACGGTATTCTCCGTCCTGAAGGACTCTGGTCGTACTGCAGGATTGGGCAAAAAACGACAAAGCAGTTGCCATTGAGGCAACACAAATCGCCATAATGCTGTTTTTCCCTGCAAATCGTCTCATGTATCCTTTCTGTCAAACCAAATAATAGAGGTCTCTATAAGCGGTGTTCCGCACTTGCGAAACTTGAGTTGTACAAATTTATGGTTTTTAGACGATATTCCTATTATAAATTTTGTCGGAAATGGTTTCATTTATTAAAACTGATAAGTTATATTTGCATCCGATTTCGGCAGAGATGCCGGAATCTATTGTTTTTTTATTTGAAGTATATGTTTTGATAAACACTAAGTTTTAAGGATGAAGAACAAATACATCGACCTGGTCGGCCAGACTTTCGATTTCCCGCAGGATGAGTTTAGAGTAGAAGATGGAACCCTGTACGTTAATGACATCAACATGATGGACATTATCAAGGAGTATGGTACTCCGCTTAAAATCACGTATTTACCGAAGATTTCAAGCCAGATACAGCGGGCGAAACGAATGTTCCGCAATGCAATGTCCAAAGTCAGCTATGACGGAGAGTATCATTATTGCTATTGCACGAAAAGTTCACAATTTGAGTTTGTTCTGGAAGAAGTCCTCAAGAACGGTGTCCATATCGAGACCTCGTCAGCTTATGATTTGAATCTTATCCAGAGCCTGAAGGACAAGGAACTTGTAGATAAGGATCTCATCATTATCTGCAACGGATTCAAGAAATATCAGTATGTCGCAAACATGGCCAACTTCCTGAATACAGGTTGGCACAATCTTATTCCTGTCCTGGACAACAAGAACGAACTTGAAGACCTCGATGACCTGGTAGAGGTTCCTACCAACCTCGGAATCCGTATCGCTGCCGAGGAGGAGCCTTCATTCGATTTCTATACATCCAGACTCGGAATCAGATACAGCGACATCATTCCATTCTACAAGAACGGCATCAGCAAGAACCCTAAGTTCAAGCTCAAGATGCTCCATTTCTTCATCAATACCGGTATCCGTGACACCTCGTATTACTGGAATGAGCTCTCACGCTGTCTGAACCTCTATTGCGATCTCAGACAGATCTGCCCCGATCTCGACTCCCTCAATATCGGTGGCGGCCTTCCTATAAAGACCTCACTCACATGGGATTACGATTATAAGTACATGATTGAGGAAATCGTCAACCAAATCAAGACCGTCTGCGATGCCCACGGCGTGCCTGTTCCGGACATCTATACCGAGTTCGGAAACTTCACGGTCGGCGAATCAGGAGCGACAATCTTCAAGGTTCTCGACGTAAAACAGCAGAATGATCGTGAGTGCTGGTACATGATCGACAATTCATTCATGACCACTCTCCCTGACACATGGGGTCTGAATCAACGCTTTATCCTGTTGCCTATCAACAGGTGGAATGACGAGTATCACAGAGTATTCCTCGGAGGTCTCACCTGCGACAGCAAGGATTATTACAATTCAGAGGCTCATGCCAATGCCATCTTCCTTCCTATCGTAAGGAGCAGAAGAGATCCTCTTTATATCGGATTCTTCCACACGGGAGCATATCAGGAAGCCATTTCCGGCTACGGCGGAGTAAAACACTGCCTCCAGCCGTCTCCTAAACACATCCTTATCGACAAGGACAAGGAAGGAAAGGTTACAACTCGCCTGTTCGCACCGGAGCAGAGTTATGAGTCAATGTTGAAAACACTCGGATATTGATCTATGTCAATTTCGGCAAACGAAATAAAAAAAGTCCGTTCTCTCTCGGAGAAAAAATTCCGGGACAGGCTCGGGCTTTTTTGCGTTGAAGGAGAGAAGATGGTAGAAGAGGCCTTGAATTCCAGATTTAAGGTCGAAACGGTCTATCGCAAGGACGAGATAGGGGAAGAGCCAATGTCAAGAATCAGTGCCCTGGCATCACCTTCTCCAGCTCTTGCAGTATTATACAAGCCGCAAGATATCAATCTGTTCTCAGAATTAGCCTTAAGTGATGCTTTAGGTAAGTCGGGATTATATCTTGCCCTGGATACTATCCGCGATCCGGGAAATCTCGGAACCATATTGAGGGTATCCGACTGGTTCGGAATCGATGCCGTTTTCGCAGCTCCGGATACAGTGGATGTTTTCAATCCCAAGGTTGTTCAGGCCACAATGGGTGCGATTTTCAGGGTCAAGTTCCACTATGCTGACATCCCGACCCTTTGCAGGGCGGCCGTGTCCGCCGGAGGAAACGTCTATGGGACATTCCTTGACGGCTCTGACATGTATGCCAAGGACCTCAATCCCGGCAAGGACTCCCCTTCCGTGATTGTCATCGGCAATGAGTCTAACGGCATTTCCGACGGAGTTGCCAGACTCATCTCCGACAGGCTTTATATACCACCTTATCCAAGGAATGACTCCGGTTCTGAATCTCTGAATGCGGCAATTGCCACGGCAATTACAGTAGCGGAATTCCGAAGAAGAATGTAAAACAAGGTCCCCATGTTTCTGAATGAAAACTTGGGGACCTTGTTTATTGCCTGTATTCCGCCATACAGGAAATTCCAGAATTTTTACGTATGTTTGGGGAAAATCAATGATTATGTACGACACACCGAAACCTGAAGATTTCAGAAATACAGACTTCAACTCCCTGATACGGTTCAGAATCAACCGGATACTGATGATTTGCAGCAATTATGACGCTTTCATCATGGAAGAAGACGGGCATATAGAATCTCAAGTATATAAGGAATATGTCGGTCTGAACATGTCGGATCCTCCTACATTCGTATGGGTAGAGTCGGCTGCGGCAGCAAGGGAGACTCTGAAGAACGACACTGGCATTGACATGATCATCTGCATGTACAATGAAATTGACAAGGATATCTTCCCGCTCGCATCGGAACTCAAGGCCGAAGGCAAACAGGTTCCGTTCGTCCTGCTGATGCATTATTCGAAGCAGATACGCGAAAAGGTCACATCCAGGACGGACTCCGGAGTCGATTTCATATTCAGCTGGCACGGAAACGCTGATTTGATTCTGGCCATCATCAAACTGTTCGAGGACAAGAAGAATGCGGACAATGACATCTTGAAAATCGGAGTGCAGGCCATTCTGCTGGTCGAAGATTCCATCAGGTACTATTCCACCTATCTGCCTGAATTGTATAAACTTGTATTGAAGCAGAGCAATGAGTTCCTGAAGGAGACATTGAACGAAGACCAGCAAAAGAACAGGAAACGCTCCAGGCCGAAGATTCTGCTAGCCACCAATTACGATGACGCCCTGTCCACCTACGAGAAATACAAGAATAATTTCCTCGGCATCATTTCCGATGTCGGCATGGTGGTCCACAGGGGAGATCCGCCTAAAAGCGAGAAACTCGATGCCGGTATCGAGCTCGTGAACCACATACGTCATGACGATCCTATGATGCCTGTACTGCTCCAGTCTTCACAGGCAAGCATGGGCACTGTAGCAAAGCAACTTAACGTAGGTTTCCTAAAGAAATACTCGAGGACACTTTTTCTCCAGTTGTCCGACTATATCAAAGAGGAATTCGGATTCGGAGACTTCGTTTTCAGGGACAAGCGTGGAACGGAGTACGGACGTGCAGCCAACCTTCAGGAGCTCGAGGACATGATCCGTCATGTCCCGGACAACATACTTGTCAGCAACACCTCCAGAAACATGTTTTCCAAGTGGCTCTTTGCAAGAGGCCTTTTCACATTGGCAAACAAATGCAAAATCGAGCACCACAGCGTAGCAGGTGAAGCCAGAGATTTCCTCATCAAAGAAATTCAGGCCTATCACAAGGCCATGGGACGCGGCATCATCGCAGAGTTTTCCAACGAGAACTACGACAGATACATCTCATTCGCCAGGCTGGGTGACGGTTCGCTTGGAGGAAAAGCAAGAGGCATCGCCTTCCTGAACAAACTCATTGAAAAGTATTCATTGTCAGACAAATACAGCGACATAAGCATCTCCATTCCACGAAGCATTGTCATCACAACCGAATTTTTCGACCAGTTCATACTCGAAAACGGCCTGCAGTATGTCATTGACTCGGAACTTTCAGATGACGAAATTCTGTCAGAGTTTGTAGCCTCTCGTCTTCCGGAGGACCTGATTACTGGCCTCAAGACATATCTGAAAACAGTTGAATCCCCATTGGCGATTCGCTCCAGCTCGAAACTCGAGGACAGCAACTATCAGCCTTTCGCAGGCGTATATTCCACATACATGATTCCTTTGACAGAGAATAAGGACCAGATGTTGCGAATGTTGGACAAGGCTATCAAAAGTGTCTATGCATCAGTATTTTACAACGGAAGCCGAACATATATTCAGACCACGGGGAACCTGCAGAGCGAGGAGAAGATGGCTATATTGATACAGAACATCTGCGGTTCCGAGCATGATGGCCTGTACTACCCTCTTCTTTCCGGCGTCGGAAGAAGCGTAAACTTCTATCCTATCGCCAATGAAAAAGCCTCAGACGGTATTGTCAATATGGTATTCGGTCTCGGAAAATCAGTGGTAGAAGGCGGCAAGACATTGAGGTTCAGTCCGAAATACCCGAAGAAGATTCTCCAGCTTTCCCAGCCGGAACTCGCTATCCGGGACAGCCAGAGACTGATGTTTGCCCTCGATTTGAGGCCAGGAGCATTCAAGATTTCCAGAAACGAGGGTGTGAACCTCGCTCATATCCCTGTCAATGATACATTGGGAAAATATCCGTATTCAAATATGGTTTTCTCCACTTACAATACCACAGAGAACAGGATAGTCCCTGGCACTGAGGCTATCGGACCTAGAATCATAGCATTCGACGCAATCCTGAAATATGGAAAATATCCGCTGGCAAAGGCATTGTCTGAAATCATGGACATCTGCCGCGATGAACTGCTCGGAGAGATAGAAATGGAGTTCGCCGCAGACATCGCCCCGTCAGGAAACCTTTCACTCAAGTTATTGCAGGTCAGACCTATAAGTTCCTATTCCGACAACCTTGACATTGACTTCAATGCGCTGTATGATTCCTTGGAAACACGCTATATGGTGTCAAACAAGGCTCTAGGCATGGGCAAAATCGAAGGGATGTCGCACATCGTATATATCGCTCCGGACAAATTCGACTCATCCAAGACTAAAGAGATGGCTGCGGAACTTGCTGAAATCAACAACAGGTTCAAGGCCCAAAATGAGGGATATCTGCTGATAGGACCGGGAAGATGGGGTTCATCTGACCCATTCCTTGGCATTCCTGTCATCTGGAGTGACATCTCAGAGGCGAAGATGATTGTGGAGTACAGTCTGCCCGGTTTCCAGGTAGAACCTAGCCAGGGCACCCATTTCTTCCAGAACATCACGTCTTTAGGTGTAGGCTACCTCTCGATAGACACTGTCGCAGGTGACGGCAACATTGACTTCAATGCACTCTCAAAACTTGAATGCATTGACTCGATGAAATATGCCGCCGTTCTCCGCACCCCGGAGGAAATGACGGCATACATTGACCGTAACTCAAATCTCGCCGTGGCGGGAATCAGCCGCAAACCTGAAGAATGACAGCATCCATTGCCGGCACATGAATCGCTATCGGCAATGTATGGTTAAACTTATCTGTTTCAGGCATTTCCATCCATTGAAACGCATGCTCAGGAATGACGATTTTCACATCTGCGTCATTCTTGGAGAAGTTGCATACGACCAATTGCGTCTCATCCTTGTAGTCACGGAGGAACGCGAAGTGCCTGTCCGGATTGAAGTCGTCAGAAGAATAGTTGCAGTAGCACAGATCATAGACAACGCCCTCGCTTACAGCCTTATCTTCCGCCGCGAATCTCATAACCTTACGATAGCGCTCCAAAAGCGCTGTCTCATTCTCTGTCAATGCAGAAGAATCGCCATGTATATAGCGGTAGAGTCTTGTCAATGCAGACGGGGCCCACCAGTCAAATATGGTCGTACGGCCGTCAATTCCGCTGAATCCTTCAGTATCCATTCCCTTCTCCCCCACTTCCTCACCTGCATAGAGCATGAACGGAGCCTGGTTCAACAAAAGTGACGCATAAAGGGCTGCAAATGAATTCTTTGCGTCTTTTCCGAAGAAATCAGATGCAAACCTCTGTTCGTCATGATTCTCCAGGAAATTCAGCATATATGGCTGCAAGTCACCTAGAAACTGCCAGTTCCACGTAATCCGCTTCGTGGACTGCCACGCCTCGACAGGGACACCGCTGTCATTGACATTCTTCTCGACGATGGCGCGGACAGCGTCGTACATGCCGGACTTGTCGTATAGCAAGTCAAATCCCACTTCACGAATATACTTGGCATACAATGTTTTCTGATATACTTCAGCCACAAAGATGATATGCGGATACAGTTTCTTCACCCGCGATATCAGCCATTTGAAGAACTCAGGCGGTACCAGTTCCACCATATCGCACCGGAATCCGTCAACTCCTGCAGAAGCCCAGAATGTGACAATATCAAACATTTTGGACCATGTCCTGGACGGCGTGTCACAATAGTTCAGTTTTATCGTGTCATACCAGTCATTGACTCCCGGTTCCGCCGTATATGCATTGCCGGAAGCCTTAGCCGGAATCTCGACATAGGTCTGGTTCTCGACAGGCAGCCTAAGCGCCTTCCCCGGATAATAGAAGAAGTCGTTTTCCTCTTTCCAGTGCACTGAACTGTCGTCTTGTTCACCAAGCGATGTCATTCCCGTAGGAGCCGGATGAGAAGCCGTGAAATCAGCATAATCCCTCGCCACATGGTTTGGTACAAAGTCAATGATAACCTTAAGCCCTGCCTGATGTACCCTCCTCACGAGTTCCTTGAACTCATCCATCCTATCGTCAGGATTATCAGCAAGATACGGATTCACATCATAGTAGTCCGTTATAGAGTATGGAGAGCCGGCGCGACCTTTGACCCAGTCTCTTGAAGACGGCTCGCATCCCCCTCCGTCCTCTGCAGTCGCATGGCGGATAATCCCCGTAAGCCAGACATAAGAAACACCAAGGCTCTTGAGATAATCAAGAGTGATGGTGTCAATGTTACTGAACTTTCCGCACCTGTTCTCCTCCAGTGTGCCGTTCTTTATGTTTTTTCCGTCAATGTTGCCCCACAGTCTGGGGAGCATCTGATATATGATAAATTTGCTCATTTGTGCAGTTTTTGGTATTCAACATCTCCGGTTACCTGCACATTCCATGCCCGAACACCGGTCGCCACACGACTTGTCCAGCAGAAATACCGGCAAGACAAAGATAAGCGCAATGACAGAAAACAACATACCTCCAATAGTACCGACAGCAAAATCAAACCAGAAAACCTCTTCAGGACCATCCGTGAGGAAAGGAATCAGTCCGAGGACAGTGGAGAGAATCGTCAGCATTATCGGATTGATCTTGTGGTTGAACGCACGGATATAGCCATGTCTGTGCACCTGACCTTGCCAAGTATTGACAAGATAAATGCCTGCATTGACCACCACACCGCACAACATGACGAAGGCCGCAAAGCCACCTTGGTCAAAAGCATAATCAGACAAACCGAACACCAGGAAAAGGCCTATGAAGGATATAGGTATCATAAAAATCACAGCAAGAGGATATCGCAGTGATTCAAAGGTCATTGCCAGCATTACATAAATTACTGCGACTATGAGGAATATAAGCCATACATACCTGTCCTTGTGCTCATCGAACCAGCCGCCATGCGAATCCTCCGCACGGAAACCTACAGGCAGAACTTCTTCATTCATATAGGCAACCTCCGCCGCCGTCACCTTTTTCGCAAGTTCGTAACTGCCGATGTAATCAAAGCAGACATTCAGCTCGTATGACTGGTTCCTCTTCCTGATGTCGATACCTGTGCGCTTCTTGGTAATGCTTCCGATGTCTGTCAATGTCATTTTTACGGAATCCGTTTCGACAGGTTCATTCAGGACATGCCACAAATCATAAGTATCTGTACATGAGGAGCGAAGGACAATGTCCGTCATCTCTCCGCCCATTGGCATTGACGCAATCGTTTCATCATAAAGCAGAGATGAAAGTGTGCCATAATAGGCATAAGGATCCGCTCCGACTGACGCCAGTCTGCCGAAATCATAGTCAAGGACAAACTCTGTCGAAGGACTTCCGTTCCATCCGGTACTCCAAATCTCGATACCGGAGACACGACGATGCAGGGAGAGGTGCCCAGTCAATTTCTCCGCATACCTGTAGAGTTCCTTGTAGTTGTAGCCATAAAGGGTTATGTGGCATGACTTGAATTCCGACCCGACGCTGTTATTGAAATAGTTCTGGTCCACACCGCTGACAGACCAGTCCGCTCCGCCGAAATTGATGGCCATGCTGGTTACCTTGGACTTCAGCATTGACGGAAACGAAGTATTTTCGAATTCCGGACGGAACTCTACTGCAATCGTGGCATCATCATAAGAGTCTATGCGGGTGGTGAATACCGATATCTCACTGAAAGATGCCAGATAGTTCTCCATCGACCTTACTACATCATTCAGCTGCTGCACGGAACACCCCTCCGGCATTCCTGCGCGGATATACAACGTCTTCTTCTCGGGCTCACGATAGAAATTGGCCCTGTCAAGGGATTTGTAGAACAGCCCGAAGGTTGATCCCGCCCATTTGTCTATTACCTGTCTGTTGGCGGCATAAGGCCTCCATGAAAGGACAGGACGGACAACTTTCTCATAAAAAGTTCCCTGTTTCTTGTCGCCAGGCTTGGGCAACAGGAATAGAGGAATACCGAAGGCAATTATGAATACCACGACATATACCCAGCGATGCTTTATTCCCCAAGAAATATATCCGGAATACAAGTAATTGAACCTCACCACTCTGCAACGTCTTTTGAAAGATGCAGAACAGTCTGTCCTGTGTACATGGAAATACTCCATGAGTGCCGGGATAAAGAAAAATGCAACGGCAAGCGAGATGCACAAATTTATTGATATGACCCAGATGAAGTCCGTGAGATTACCGCGCTCGGATTCAGGCAGCAGTAAAATGAGCAGAAGAGCGGCCACGGTGGTCAGAATCGCCGCCACAAGGTCCGGAAACGCACCACGGTTCCTATAATATCCGTAGTGGTCTGCCATGACGATAGTCGTGTCAATGACAATGCCGAGCGAAACCGTGATTCCCGCCATCGTATAAATATGAACCGGAATCTGCAGGAAAGCATACGCCGCTACCGCAATCAGAATATTCACTGTCAATGCTGCAGTTACAATCAGAGTGCTCCTCCATGAACGGTTCACCAGAAACACGAAGAGCAACAGGATGAGCAGACACAATCCCGTACGGATATAGATCTTGTCGAGTTCTTCCGCCACAAATTCTGACGCATCATATCCTATGCTTACAGTTATCCCTTCAGGAAAACCGTCCTGCATACCTGCTATCTTGGACTTTATCGCCGACGCGGCGGAAATGAGATTGGCGTCACCTGCCACTGAAACCGACAAGGTAATGGTATTCAATCCGTTGATCCGGTAATAGTATCGGGGCAGGGACTCTTCATATTTCCATGTTGCGATATCCCTCAAATATATTATCCTGTCACCGCAACGCTTCACCAGAATGGAGCCGAAATCAGTATCACCTGCCATTTTCAGACGCACTGCCATGAGGCGGGAATCAGCAGACAATGCAGACCGAGCCTCTTCAGACGCATCTTTATCACCAGATGCCGCGGTTATTTCCGTCACACCAACGACACTGTCTCCATATCTTGAATTAAAAGCATCCGCGATATCCCGGGCCGTGATACCAAGTGACGCCACCCTGTCTGCATCGAATGTAATGACCCATTGGAATGGAGTCGAACCGCTGATACTGACCTTATCCACTCCTTTCAGCGCTGACAGCTGAGGTTGGATTACCGTCTCGGCAAATCTCCTCAATTCCAAAGACGGAAGACTTCCCTTAATCAGATAAGTTATGGCCGTAGAGTTCTTGTTCCCACTGACATCCAATGATATGGACGGATAGGAAACAGATTTGGGAAGGCTCGGATAAACGTTTCTGACAGCAGATGCCACATCAAATCTGGCAGCAGCCATGTCAGTGTTTTTGTCAAATGACACGTTCACAGTACCCGATTCCATGCGGGATACGGATGAAATCCCGGAACAGCCTTTCAGCCCGGACAGGACACCTTCGATCTTGGAAGTAACCTCCGCTTCTATCACTTCTGACGATGCCCCGGCCATTGTATATGATACCGATATGGAATGGCCGCCAGATGCAGGCTTGTACTGTATCCGGAGCATACCGAAGGAGGCAATGCCGATTACCGACAGCGCCACCATGACCAGTATCACCGAGAACGGCGAGAATCGTACTTTTTTCATTGTCAATGAATTTGATACCATCTATCCACGCTTCCTATATACCGACCAGTAAAGCGCCGGAAGGACAAAAAGGCTGACCATGGTTCCTACCGTCATGCCTGCAATGATTACCAATGACATAGGATATTGAAGGTCATCGCCCATATTTCCGCGGCTCAAGAACGGCACAACAGCAAGAATAGTCGTAAGTGATGTCATTATTATCGCCTTCATCCTTCGGCCACCTGCCTCGATTACGGCATGTTTCAGTTCCATGCCTTCCTTACGCAAACGATTGATAGTGTCCACTTTAAGGATAGAATCATTGATTACGATTCCACTGACCACTATGACTCCTATCAATGACATCAAGTTGATTGTAACCCCCAGAGCCCACAATACAAGTAGGCTCGCAAACACATCCACCACAATTTCAGCCATAATCAGCAGTGGCTGGAGAAGGGATTCGAACTGCGACGCAAGTATCAGATACAGAAGAACTACTGCTATCAGGAATATCATGGACAGCTGCCCTGCCATCTCCCTTGACGTAAACCATGAACCGCTGAAAGAAACCTCGAAGTCCCCCTTGTCCTTAAGGGCATTACGCACGGATGCCATTGTCCCAGCCACGTCCCTTTGGTCTATATCGAGTTCCAGCGGATAGTAATTTCCCTCCATACCGGAAACGATTGTCTTAAGGTCTCGGACATATGTCTGACGTAACAAATCCAAAACAGGAACGTCCTTTATGTATGTACCGGACAATGTCTCCCACAGCGACCTTCTGTCCGAACCTGTAATCACAGGCAGAGTGCGTGTTCCCTGGACAATCGTGAAAAGACGATTCTGGTTCATCGCATTTTTCAGGACTGATATCATCTCCGAATATGAAATGCCGTACAATGCCATCAAATCTGGATCAGCCACGAACAGCATATCAGTCTTTTCCTTGACATCGGCGACATGGACTCCCGGTAAAGCCGCACGTATGTCATCCACAGCACTCTGAAGATGCCCTGACTCCAATTCTGGAGATGATACAGGACGCAATCTGGCTACAAGTTCAGGTTCATCATTTCCGAACACCATATCGAAGATATTGCCTGCGATACTGAACGACCACGATGCGGATTTGTAGGCAGACATATATTCAGAAGCTATTTCCTGAGCTTTGGCCAATGACTCCGCCCCGTCACATTTGATATAGACAGAGGCTTCAGATGAGCCGATATCCCCACTGTGGCCGAGTATAAACTGCTGAATTCCTATCATTGATGTAACCTGTTCCGCGCATCCTCCGACAGCCGCCTCCATTGCAGACACCCTTGCGACATTTTCCTCCAGAGACACCTGCTCATTCCAGTCTATGTGCACTATCGTCTCGTCATAAGTCATTTCTGGCAGCTGACTTTTCGGCATGTATATGAAGCAAATGACAATTCCGACAAATGAAACGCCTAAAATGCTCCATGCGAATGAACTATGCCGGATAAACCAGTTCACGCAGTGCTCCTCCATACGCATCATAGGGCCATGAACGGAATACTTTGCCAAAATCGGGGTTGCACGGAAAGCAGGCTGGCCTCTGTACCATAACCAATAATAAACCGGTATCACAGTGACAGTTACTACATATGAAGTGAGCAAGACTATGGTTATGGACATTGCCTGGTCATAAAACAATGCCCCTGCCATGCCTTTTACGAATACCAGAGGAATAAAGACAGCGCATGTAGTGAGCACGGAACTGAGCATCGGTCCTGCCACCTCACCTGTTCCGCGCAGTACTGCCGACCGCAGGTCCTCGCCTCTCTGCCAGCGCGAGGTGATATTGTCGACCAGAATGATGGTGTTGTCCGCCATCATGCCGACGCCCAGAAGAAGACCTGCCAATGATATGATGTTCAATGTCAGCCCGGAAGCATAAAACACGGCCATCGAAAAAACCAGAGCCACAGGCATTGTCAATGATACCAGGGCGGGAGACTTGAAATCCATCATAAACAGAAAGATGACAATGCATGCCAGCACTACACCCAGTATGATGTTTTTCACCAGATTGTTGATTGAATAAGACAGCAACTGTGTCTGGTCCCTCGTCAATTCGAATTCAATCTGAGGATAATCAGTCTTGAGCTGCTCCATCAGCCCATATACGGAGTGCTTGAGGGCAGACATCCTCGCTCCGCTCTGCTTTATGACGGCCAGGCACACTGCATCCTTTCCATTGGAACGGACAAGTCCCTGTCTTGCAGCAAGATGCTGTTCTACAGATGCTATATCTTTCAACTGAAATACGCGGTCTCCCTTCTTGAACCAGATGTTCTCTATATCTTCTTTTCCAGAAACGTCCGAAAGGAATTTCACGTTATATCTGTATTGACCGTCTCTGATGGACAATGAGCCGAGCCGGATATTGGCCGCAGTTATGAAAGTTTCAAAGTCTTTCTGGCTCAGACCAAGTTGAGTAAGCTTTCCGGCATCCGGAATGATGAGAATTTCATCATTGACCACTCCGCTCGCATCCACCATGGCCACTTCCTGAAGCTGTTCAATCCGCTTGCATATGACATCCTGCACGAAATGGCTCAGGGCCGAAAATCCGGAAACAGATGAATTGCCACGCTCAGAGACATTGATATAAAAAGCCGGTATGTCGGTAGCACTGGCTTTCAGCACCCGAGGACGGTCAATCTGCGGCAGGGACGGCATTGTCCTGTCTATCTTTTCATTGACCTCGATGAACAGGTAATCCACGTCGGCACCGTGGTCGAAGACCAGTTTCACCACACCTGTACCGTCCTTGGACTGACAATCCATGGAGGCAAGCGAGTTGATCTGTATAAGCTGCTGACGCAGAGGCTTCAATACGCTTTCGTCCAGTTCACGTGCAGACATGTCAGGCGCCGACACCTGTACTGTTATATACGGGATGTCCACATCCGGAATGAGAGATACCGGAAGAAGCCTGACGCTGACTATGCCGAGCACGACCACTACAAGCATAGCCATTGTCACAGTAACCGGCCGATCTAGAAGTTTTCCAAGCATAGACTATTCCTTCAGGCGGACTTCTGAACCATCCGCAAGATTAAGATTGGAAGATATTATAACCCTGTCGCCTTCTGACAGTTGGGAATTCCTTTCAGTATTTGGCTCCACCACGAAGGAATCTCTGTTGGAGGCGATCACGTTTACATAAATCCATCGTGCAGTGCCATCAGGCTGATATGTGAACAGGACATTCATGTTATCCCTTACAAGAACGGCACTCCTCGGGACCACCAGCTGGGCAGGGATTGTCTTTTCCACAGTGACTTTCACATTCATCCCGTCTATAAGAGATCTATTGCCAGGGATGCTTGCCCTCACTGAAATCTGTCCGTTCTTGTCTACCACAGGATTGATGCCTGTTATCTGTCCCACATATGTTTTCGACGCATCAGCAAAAGGAATTACATTGACCTTCAGTCCATTTGAGATGAACGGATATTCAGATTCCATGACAGTGAAATCAACATCCATCCTGCTGTCATCCAGCAATGTACAAAGAGCATCAGCCGGGGCCTGGTCGTAGCGTTTGACCTTAAGGTCTGCGACGGTACCGTTGAACGGGGATTTCAGGATCGTGCAGGACAAGTCATACTTCGCCCGTTCAAGTGCATTGACTGCGCTCCCGTATCCGGATCTCACCTTGGCCATATCCAGCATATCCGCGGGAACGGACGTCGTATCCTTTGCCGTATATCCTTGACCTGCAAGCACATCATAAAAGTCCAGCCTGGATTTGTCCATCGCCAGCCGGGCCGATTCCAGTGCCAGAATAAGGTCCGGGCGGTCCAGTTCAGCTATGATCTGGCCAGCACTGACATGCTGCCCGTTCTTTATGTTCAGTGTCTTGATTGCGCCTGTCGTACCGAATTTCAGCTCCGCCCGCGAACCTGCGGAAAGCTTTCCGTTTGAAAGCAATTGTCTGGGAAAATCTTTCCTTGTCAATGTCATTACTTCCACCGTGTTCACTTCCGGTGCGTATTCCATTTTGCCTTCTTTCAGAGCGTCACCTTTACCTCTGCACCCGACCATTGCCAATGCAGACAGCGACATGAAAATATATGCGAGTGTTTTCATTGTCAATGCTATTTTTCTACCATTTCTTCAGGATCAATGTCGATATCACGACCTTCTATGAAGTCGTACAATGTGTATTGTCTGAGTTTATAATAATATGACCAATAATTACTTATGTCATTGATATATTTCTGCAGAGCCGTGTCATTCTCCGACTGCGCAGTATTCAGGTCAGTCACGCTTGCGTTGCCGTTACGGAACTTTTCCATCATCAGGTCATAACGCTCGGATGCTATGTCCTTGGCACGGCGCGAGACTTCACATTGACGGCGCTGGTTATTGAATTGTCCAACTGCGGTATATATGTTTCTGCGATAATCGTTTTCCGCCTGCTGTACCTGTGCCCGTACAACGGCCTCAGCGGCCTTCGCCTTCTGGACTTTTCCTTTTCCCAATCCCCAGTCGAATATAGGGACATTGAATGAAAGACCTACGACTTCCTGGTCCAGCGGTTTCCTGTACACGCCATCAAATGACGGAGCGGTGTTGGAGAGACCGAATTTTGCCGTCAGTGTCATTGACACACCCCTGTCCGCTTTTGCCTTCGCGACAGCCGACTGGGCATTCAGGATATTGATTTCATTTTCAAGGTCAAACTTTGAGTTTTCCAATGAACGCTCCAGAACCATTTCATAGTCCATCATGACATCAGGAAGTTCTTCAGACAGAACAGGATCTATTTCCACGGACTCATCGAAGCCAAGAAGGGAATTGAGATTCATCTGGGCATCTCTTACGGCTACCATTGTCTCATTTATGGAGATGCTGTCATTGAGCATCCTCAGTTCCAGCTGAAGGTATTCATCTCTCGTGACACTGCCAAGCGAAAGTCTTTCACGGGCGACATCGTGCATACGTGCGGTATTGACGTAGTTGGTCCGGGCGATTTCGTGGTTCACTTTGGCCAGAATCAATTCGCAGTAAGTCTTGACGGCATCTATCGTTATCTGTTCCATTGACTCGATATATGTCCTCCGACCTTTCTCATATTCCTTGGGTTCTATCAATTTGTCCCATTTGAACTGATTGTATGAGAAAAGAGGCTGGGTGTATGACAATGTCACGGGCTGGGAGTACCAGGAAAGTTCAGTATTCATTCCGAATTGGTCGATTCTGGACAAGTCTGAATATGCCGTCAGCACTCCGCCCGTGAATGTGACATTCTGGCTCACACCGATGCCCAAACTGTTTTGCAAGTTATTGGTACTGGCATATTTGAGTGTTCCGTCCTCATAGTTCTGAAGCAGGACAAGCGAGCGGTTATAGTTCATCAGGTCACCGTAGAAATGCAGTGACGGCAGTCTGCTGGCTTTATATGAGCGCCATGACCAATATGTGGATATGAAGGCCTGACGCGCTTCCAGAGCCGCCACAGACTGGTGTCTTGCCGTCTCTATCACTTCAGTCATTGTCATCTTCTGCGCTTTCACCGTCGTCATAACCAATGTCAGCGCCATGATACTCAGCAGTCGTCTCATTCCTGAATCATTTCTTAAGCTTCATCATCAATAATATAGGGTTCGCAATCTCCGATATATTCGGGAACAGGACATCCAATTATCAAAGACTTTTGATTTTATAACGGATGAATTTAACAGAATCCGCGTCAGTATTGTTTTTCGCGACTGCGACAAAACCATCTTGAGTCGGGAAGATAAAATCAATGTAACCTGTTTTTATAATCTCACTGCCGACTATATTGAAGTCCTCATCATAAATGCAGACTTCCATATGATTCCCGGAACCTTTTCTCTGCTCAAGTGAATATTTATAAACTCTACTGAAAAGGTTGCACTTTTCATGGTAATACAATGGTCCATATGATGCTGCACGGCGCCTCAAACCACTCAAATTCTCATAACTTGCAATTTCGGTCTCGATCGGAGATACCATTACACCGGCATCCTCCGGTGAAATATCCTTCTCCACAAGCAGTTTGCCTGTATTGATATCATAGACATATACTGAATGGTCCACCATATATGTCACATACAGCAAGTTATCCTTAACAAGATGAAATGGTGTCATCATATCGAAGTAATACAAACCTTCGGAGTATTTCAACACGCCCTCAAGAGGTGCAATCTTACCATACCAGTCATTTGTATTCATATCATATATCCAGTGTCTCGGGACACTGGGATCTGACTTCTCAATAGAATAACGGGATCCAGGGCACATCACCATGCACAACTTGCCGGAGTTCAGATAATCATAATGAACACCTCCTCCACATAACTCGCCTTCTGAAATGTCAGGACTCCATCTCTCAAGGATCTTCCCTTCACCATCAGTCAAGACGACCTTGCTTCCTGGAGTCGTAACCAGCAAAATACTGTCTCTCGACAATACCTGATAACTTAAGATTTCACGAGCCCGCAATAAATTCGGATCATAGTCGATAGTTTTGACATGTTCTCCTTTAGCTATATCGTAAACAGTTATCTTCAAAGGATCCAACATACTGTAACAATATAACTCATCCTGATTCTCATCAATGTCAGTGAATGAATTGTATTCATTCTCAGGAACTTCACAAACGACCGAATCCAATTTTTCCAAAACGACTTTTCCCAAGTTCGCGTTCCTTTCAGGTGTCAAATACGACTCCAAAGAAGCCTTGTTCCCATTGCATGAAACTGCCATGCAAACCAGGACACTGAAACCGAGCACTTCAAGATTTTTCATGGTGATAAATTTTAAATTTCTTCGGTATTAAAAAAACGTGTTACTATATTGGCCAGCTTGATTAATTCATCAAACTGTCTTTTTTTTGCAATGTAAAAAAAACTTCGAAAATCAACAGTTTTCACAAGAAATTTAATGGCAAAATATGTCAATGTTGAACGCCAAATTGGACTGAAGACTGCATTTACCCACCTTTTTGACCATGACAGATTCCATTTCTTTAAGGCCATGAATACGAACGTTTCACTAACATCGGAGCCCTATGTCAGCATCCTCAATGGCAACTCGTCCGGAATTCATAAGCGTCTCCACAATTTTATTTCGTGGTTTCAGACAGGATGAAAAGATATATTCAAAAAGGGCCGGTTATTCCATTCCCGGCAGATTATGTGCGGAGTTTTCTTAGACCCTCTTGCCATTTTTTAGTTTTGGCTTTGCAACTATAATATGTTGTATACCAGTATATTATATACTGATATGGAGCGAAGCGCTCTTGCCAAGACCCCATTCCAAACCCACCTCTTGGCATTTATCAAATCAGTCAACTCACTGATTGTCAACATGTAAAACCGGACAGCAGTTGCCAAGAGGATCAAAAATCAAAGGGCCTTGTCCAGACGATGTAAACAACTCAGCGGTTGTCTACGTGACATGTCCACACAAATATACACATGGCATATCCATGTTTCGGAACTTCCCTCAGAAGGCAACCTCTGCTACGCGATATGGCGCTAGAGCATTTTCAATGTCATATTGGCGTAGCCAGTCACGGAAAGAATTCATCAATAGTTACAATCATTTAAACATGACTGGACGGCAGGGGCCTTCGGAGCGGC
>FR890652.1:0-10849 GCA_000435075.1 Bacteroides sp. CAG:770
TGAGTCAACCTTTTTCAGTATAATACAAGTTGTCAGCTCTTTTAAAGATCTATGATCTGTTAGTAAACCAGAAGGTAAAGTCCTGCTGCACAGGCTGCTCCTGCGAGAGGCCCAAGTACGGGAACCCAGCTGTATCCCCAGCCGCTGTCACGTTTGCCTTTCAGAGGAAGGACGGCATGGGCGATGCGTGGAGAAAGATCCCTGGCAGGATTCATGGCGTATCCGGTAGTGCCGCCCAGCGACATGCCCAGAGCCATAATCAGACAGGTCACAGGGAACGCTCCGATACCGCCTACTGAAACGGTGCTGCCTTCAAATGAGGTCGTGTTGCCTGACGTGCCGAGAGCCATGATGCAGAAAACCAGTATGAAAGTTGCAATCAGTTCGCTGAGAAAATTGATGCTCTTGTGCTCGATGGCCGGCATGGTGCAGAATGTCCCGAGCATGCCGTCAGGATTCTGCGAAGAGGCCTTGTAATGATCATAATAGAAAACATAGACCAGCAGAGCTCCAGCAAAACCTCCCAGCATCTGTGCTGCGATATACGGAAGAACGGCATCCCATGCGAAACCGCCGGCTATGGCAAGACCTAGAGTGACGGCAGGATTCAGATGCGCACCGGAGTACGGACCTGCGATGAAGACGCCGCACATGACCGCAAAACCCCAGGCCAATGATATAACGACCCAACCGGCCCCTTTGGCCTTAGACTTTTCGAGAGTACATGCCGCGCAGACACCATCTCCCATGAGAACCAAGACAAGTGTTCCGAGAAACTCGAAAATGCACTTGGTGAACAGTGTAATTTCCATATTGTCAATGATTTAATGTATAGAATCTTCAGTCAGAGTCCTGCCGATGGCATTGGCCCAACCCTCTTTCAGTTTCAATACCTTTTCAGCCGGAGCGAGAGGCTCGAACACCTTGTCGGCATTCCATTGGCGCTTGATGTCGTCCAGGGAATCCCAATATCCCGTCGCAAGACCGGCAAGATAACATGCTCCCATTGCGGTCGTCTCCGTAACCTTAGGACGGATTACCTTTGTGCCAAGGATGTCGGCCTGGAACTGCATCATCAGGTTGTTTCTAGAAGCGCCGCCATCGACCTTGAGTTCGGCCAGCTTTATGCCGGCATCATGCTCCATGGCATTGACAATATCCATTGTCTCGAAAGCGATACCTTCGAGCGCCGCGCGTGCGATATGCGCCGCCGTCGTGCCTCGGGTCAGGCCGCAGATGATGCCCTTCGCGTACTGGTCCCAATAAGGAGCACCAAGACCTGTCAATGCAGGTACGAAATATACTCCTCCGTTGTCCGGGACCGTCATGGCCAGGCTTTCGATCTCCGAAGAAGACTTTATGATGCCGAGACCGTCTCTAAGCCATTGGACTACAGAACCTCCCACGAAGATGCTGCCCTCAAGTGCATAATTGACCGTATCGCCGATTTTCCAGGCGATGGTGGTGAGCAGATTGTGTGATGACGTGATTGGTTTCGTGCCGCTATTCATAAGAAGGAAACATCCTGTGCCGTAGGTGTTCTTGACGGAGCCAGGTGTCGTGCACATTTGGCCGAACAATGCGGCCTGCTGGTCGCCCGCAATGCCCGCAACAGGGACCTTGTGCGCGAAAATCGTAGTCTTGGTGTATCCGTAAATCTCTGAAGATGAATGAACTTCAGGCAACATTGACATAGGAATTCCGAAAAGCTTCATGAGGTCCTCATCCCATTTGAGAGTGTGGATATTGAAAAGCATTGTCCTGGAAGCATTGCTGACATCGGTCATGTGGCACTCGCCGCGGGTCAGGTTCCACAGCAGCCATGTATCGACGGTTCCGAAACGCAGTTTCCCAGCTTCTGCCCTGGCTCTCGCACCTGGAACATTTTCCAGAATCCAACGGATTTTCGTCGCGCTGAAGTATGCGTCAATGATAAGGCCTGTCTTTTCCCTGATGAATCCGGTAAGATTCTGCTCCTTGAGGCTGTCGCAGTATTCAGATGTTCTTCTGTCCTGCCAGACAATTGCATTATGGACAGGCTCTCCAGTTTCGGCATCCCATACGATAGTCGTCTCCCGCTGGTTTGTGATTCCGATTCCGGCAATGTTCAATCCGTTGATACCCATAGAGGTAATGGCCTCGGCAATCACTGACGCTTCGGAAGACCAGATATCTTTGGGGTCATGCTCCACCCAACCCGGTTTAGGAAAATGCTGTGGAAACTCTTTCTGTGCAGTGGCGCAGATGCGACCTTCATGGTCGAAGACGATTGCTCTGGATGAACTTGTTCCCTGGTCAAGTGCCAGGATATATTTCTGTTCCATGACTAGATTATGTTTTAGTACTATTTAAACGTTATATATGTGACATGAACGCACCGGAACCCTGCTTTTACAATTATAATGCCGAGTGTCAATGACAGTGAACGGAACTTAAAGCTCTTTTCTGAGGCGAGCCTTGGGGATGCCGAGCTGGTCCCTGTACTTTGCGATAGTCCTTCGTGCTACCTTGTACCCCTTCTCATTCATGATTGTGACAAGTTCGTCATCAGTAAGCGGCTTCTGCTTGTCCTCATTGTCCACGCATTCCTGCAGGACCTTCTTGAGTTCCCTGGTTGAAACCTCTTCACCATGCTGATTCTCAAGACCTTCCGAGAAGAAATATTTGAGAGGGAATATTCCGAAATGAGTCTCGATATACTTGCTGTTCACAACTCTGGAAATGGTGGATATGTCGAAGCCTGTCTTGGCCGCTATGTCCTTCAGGACCATAGGCTTGAGATGTGCCTCGTCTCCATCCATGAAATAGTCGTGCTGATAATCCACTATGGCCTGCATCGTACTCAGAAGAGTATTGTGCCTCTGTTTCAATGCCTCCACGAACCACTTTGCCGAGTCCATTTTCTGCTTTACGAAAGTGGCGGCCTCCTTCTTCTGCCTCTCAGATGACTGGGCGGCATCCATAAGAAGCTGTGCGTAATTCTTGTTTATCCTGATTTCAGGAATCGAGAACCTTGGCATTGACAACTGCAGCTCCCCGTTTTCCATCGTAAGGATGAAATCAGGCACAATCTGCTGGGCCTGGTCATTATACGAATCGTCAATCTGTCCTCCAGGGGACGGATTCAGTTTCGTGATCTTGCTCATCGCCGCTTTCATTTCCTCCTGCGACAAACTGAGTTTGTTCATAATCTTCTGGAAATGCTTGTTCGAGAATTCCTGAAAATAATCAGAGAGAATCCTTTCGGCATTGACAACATCCCGGGTCTGTTTCAGTCCTTTCAGCTGAATAAGGAGACACTCCTTCAGATCGCGTGCGCCGATTCCCGCCGGGTCGAACTGCTGGATGATATGCAGCATCTTCAGCACTTCCTCCCTTGTGGTGGTGATGTTCATGCGGAACGCCATGTCATCCACGAGACTGTCAATGTCTCTTCTGAGATACCCGTCATCGTCCAGACTGCCGATTATGAAAGCGGCTATATCATGCTGATGCTCAGTCAGATCCCTGAAGCCAAGCTGGTCCATGAGACTCTGTGTGAAGCTCTCTTTTACGGAAAACGTGTTGTACTGCGGCCTCTCGTCCTTGCCGTAGTTGTTCACATGCAGTTTGTATTCCGGAATGGAATCATCATCCTTCAGTTCAGAAAGCGAAACCTCTCTTGGCTGCTCATCTCCGTCCTCCTCCTTGCTCTCCGGTGCGCTGTCATCCAGAACCGGATTTTCCTCCAGTTCCTTGCGGACTCTCTGCTCAAGTTCCTGGACCGGAAGCTCAATGAGCTTGATGGTCTGGATCTGAAGAGGGGAGAGCTTCTGGGTCTGCTTTAATGCGATTTCCTGTTTGAGCATATTGTCTAGAGATTAGCGACGGGTCTATAAACTGTTACGGTGTCGGTCACATAATTGTGCTCTTTATCCACGGCAGGGAAGTTTATGCCTTCCTTTACCACAAGAGCCGACGTATATGAGGATTTGATCTTCTGCAGGAACTCCATCGCTTCTGACTTTGTCCTGAAATCACCCACGACAACTCTGAAAAACGGATTCTGGTAATTTCTGTATGCGGGAATTCCGGGATATGTAGCCTTGAAAATCTTCATGACATTTTCGGAAGCATTTCTGGCAGTCTTGCTGTTGTCGAAGAAGATGCGGACCCTGTATCCTGTAAGTTTCCTGGAACTGTTGGACGCAATCTGCAGCTTCATGGCATTGACAATGCTCTGTGACTGATGGATTTTTACATCGCCCTCTCCGTACGGATGACTGGAGAGCAGACCGAAAATCGACTTTCCGACGAGGGTGGAATCCATTGCGGCAGCCTGACGGTAAACGACGGAATCCGCCTGGGCCATGTCTGAATTATAATCTTGCCCCCATGAAAGTACGGGCAGTGCCAATGCTACTATGAGTATTGCTAACTTTTTCATTGTCAATGTCTTTATAATTATTCCATAAAGCTGCTCAGCGGCATGCCCTTCCTGGAGATTGTCATTTTTATGCCCTCAGCCTTCACTCTTGCCGATACATCTACTGTATACGAATCAGCATTCAAATCTTTCAGCAGGGCCAATGCTGACAGCAGGGAAATCTCCGGCCTCAGTTCCGCAATTCCCGAAATGCGGTGCTTGTCGTCAGACTTTTTCTGCACCTCAAATCCGTTGGCGGTAAAGTCAATGATAGCCGTGCCCTTATGGTAAACTGTTCCCTGAATGTCGGAAACGGCAAATTTGAACACCGGATTATGGATTCCTACCAGAAACACCCCGTTCAGGCTTCTCAGTCCCGAAGGTGAT
Source organism: Bacteroides sp. CAG:770 (assembly GCA_000435075.1). Lineage (GTDB taxonomy): Bacteria > Bacteroidota > Bacteroidia > Bacteroidales > UBA932 > Cryptobacteroides. The sequence continues at coordinate 4,793 of FR890652.1, forward strand.
ATGGACACGATGTCGCAAGATGTTATCGAGATATCCTTGATTTTTCCGCAACCTGCGAGGCATACAGTCATGACGACTGTCAATGCTGTCAATATGAATCTTTTCATTTCCAATAATCTTTTTGTCTGCCGGGCCATACCTTTTTGCTGATAGACTTGACTTACAAAAGTAGTGAAAAAATAATAAAAGTCATATCTTTGCAGGTGAAAAGGTACGGAATGTGCCACACAGTGCATTCCGGGCGCGTGCCAAACTGGTACGTGACATGCAAACAGACTTAAATCCGCGGAACTTTGCGGAAAATCAGATAAAAATATGGCAAGCAAGAAAGTATATATCGAGACCTACGGATGTCAGATGAATGTCAATGATACCGAGGTGATTTTCTCGATTCTGAAGAAGGCAGGCTACGACAGGACTGAGAATATGGATGAGGCTGACGTGATTATGGCCAATACCTGTTCGGTCCGCGACAATGCAGAACAGCGTATCTGGGGACGCATTGACCAGTTCTACGGTCAGAAACGTGTCCGCGAAGGCGTCGTTACCGGTATCGTCGGATGTATGGCCGAGAGGCTGAAAGACAAGCTGTTGGAAAGCGGACGTGTCGATTTCGTGGCAGGTCCTGATTCATACAGGTCTCTTCCGCTCCTTCTTTCCAGAATAGCCCCAGGAAGGCCTCAGATCAATGTCGAACTTTCCAGAGAGGAAACATACGGGGACATCGAGCCTGTCCGCATTGACAAGAATGGCGTGTCCGCCTTCATTTCCATCATGCGCGGATGCAACAACGTTTGTTCATATTGTGTAGTCCCATATACCAGGGGTGCTGAACGCAGCCGTGATCCTCACACGATTGTCAGGGAGGCCTGCGACGTCTTTTCCCGTGGATACAAGGAGGTTACACTCCTCGGTCAGAATGTGGACTCATACCTATGGAAGAATCCTGAGGACGCTTCAGATGTCACTGACTTCGCGGACCTTCTTTCCAAGGTGGCCGAGATCAGTCCGCTCCTCCGCGTGAGATTCTCCACATCCCATCCTAAAGACATCAGTGACAAGGTCATAGATACGATGGCGAAGTATGACAACATCTGCCGTCATATCCATCTGCCGGTGCAGTCCGGAAGCAATGCCATGCTCGAGAAGATGCGCCGCCGCTATACCCGCGAGTGGTATCTCGAAAGAGTCGACAGAATCCGCAAGTCAATGCCGGACTGCGCGATCACTACTGACATCATTGCCGGCTTCTGCGGTGAAACGGAGCAGGACCATCAGGACACTTTGGATATAATGCGCAAGGTCGGTTATGACTATGCCTATATGTTCCAGTACTCCGAGAGACCCGGAACTCTTGCCGCACGCAACTATCCTGACGACATCCCTCTTCAGGAGAAGACCAGGCGTCTGAACGAAATCATTTCCCTCCAGAATGAACTGAGTCTTGAAAGCAATACCCGTGATCTGGGCAAGGAGTTCACAGTCCTCATCGAGGGTACATCGCGCAGAAACCAGGAGGAACTTTGCGGAAGGACATCGACCAACAAGATGTGCGTGTTCCCGGCGCTTCTTTCGTCCGGGACCAACCCTGCTGACGGCGTGAAGGTTTTCAATGTAGGTGATTACGCCAAGGTTCGTGTCGTCTCATGTACCTCAGCAACACTTATTTGCGAACTGTCATAGATCATCTGGTCCGCGAAACTGTAATAGCCGGAATCGGAGATTATCACGTGGTCCAGCATTGAGATGCTGAATGTTTCAGCCGCTTTCTTGAGCCGTTCCGTCTCCACGACATCAGCCTTTCCCGGCTGTGGATTTCCGGACGGATGGTTGTGGACAAGGATTATGCCGTCGGCTTTCTTTTCAATAGCCTTCCTGAGAATAGAATTGGTGTCTATCGTAGTGGATGAGAGTCCTCCGATGGACACTTTTTCCTTATACAGGATATGATTGGCCCGGTTCAAGTAGAGAATCCAGCATTCCTCATGGTCGATTCCCTTCAGGACAGGAAACATTATTGAAAATATCTGTGACGCATTGGTGATGGCGCGGCAATGCGGGCGTGACCCTTCGGCCGCGAATCTGCGTCCCAGCTCGAATGCTGCCGTGACGGTCGCAGCCTTGTTTTTCCCTATGCCTCCGATAGCCTGCATTTTGTCAATGGACATGGCGGACAGTTCCGTAAGGCTTCCTGCAGCAGCAAGCAGTTCATGTGACATCTCCAGCACGTTTTTGTTCCCGCTTCCTGTCCGGAGCAGAATCGCCAGGAGCTCGGCATTGCCCAAAGCGGAGCTCCCTTTTGCAATCAGCCTTTCCCTAGGTCTTTCTTCAATGTTCAGTTCTTTCAGTTTCATGGTCTTTTATGTGATTATTATTCTGTCTGTCAATGCAGGTTTCGGTCGTGCCCGTCATGTGGACCCGTTCAGTCTCAGGCTCGTAACCGGCTGCAAGATAGGCCTATGAAACTGGAAAATCTGCAGAAAGTTGCTCGAACTCCTGCAGATTTTTATGATTTTTAAACTTTTTGTCTGTTTTTTTAATCCCGGACCGCTGATTTGTCGATTCCGGACATCTTCTGACAATTATTTCTTAGCTTCCAGAATCAGGTCTCCCAACTCGCGGATATCCCTTGCTATCATATCAGGAGGGAAAAACTCCGGCGCCGGATTTGTTCTGGCATCCTCTGCGACCTTGAGAGCTGTTTCGACAGTTGTCTCACCTGAAAGTACAAGCACGCCTACGGCACCTGCATTGTGAGCCATGGCGGTGTCAGTGTATATGCGGTCTCCCACCATTGCGATTTCTTCCGGTTTCAAACCATGTCTGTGCATGATTCCGTCCAGCATTGTCGGGTCCGGCTTTCCGAGAACGATGTCCGGGCGACGTCCGGTGGCATGTTCTATACATTTCTGCAATGAGCCGCAGTCCACGAGGACAGTAGGCTGGTCGGTAGGGCATACCCTGTCAGGATTTGTCGCGATGTAAGGGACACCCTGGCTTGCCCACCATGCGGCACGGCAGAGGCGTGGATAGGTGAGAGTTGTGTCAAATGCCACTACGAGGACATCAGGGACGTCATTCGGATCATCCGCGCATGCTTCGAAGCCGGCTTTCTCGAACTGGCTGACCATACTTGGCGTACCGAGCATATAGAGTCTCTTTGCCTGAGGATATTTCTCCTTTATATAGTCAATGGCAGCGAGTGAGGTTGTGTACATGTTGCCTTCATCGGCATTGATGCCCATTCCCTCAAGTTTGTGGAGGTAGTCGGCTACGGATTTTGTAGGATTGTTCGTGAGGAATGAGTAACCGATTCCGGCATCTGTCATGTCCTGCAAAAAACCCTTTGTAAAAGGGAACAGATTGCTTCCCATATATATTGTCCCGTCCATGTCCAGAGCAATGTGTCTGATTCCGGACAATTTCTTTTTCAACTCCGGTGTGAGTTCTTTGTTGTAGTTTGTACTCATTGCTGTATTTTCATTTGTTTGCAAATTTAGCAATGTTTCTCTAAAGTAATGCTATCTGTATTTCATTTCGTGTGTTTTCTTTCATTTTTCTTCCGGCTTTCCACCCGTTTGGCCAAGTGGAACCGGCATTGATGTAAATTATATTAATTCAAAATTAAAAAATCTTTGCAATTATCAGAATTTGGATTAAATTTGTGGTAATTAAGTTTACGTGTACTAATCGGATAATGCGCGGCTGTCAATATGAAGAAGCACACACATACTGCACCAGGAATAGAAGAATTCAAGAAACTGCTGAAGAAACATTCGTTGAAATCTACACAGCAGAGGTTGGCTGTACATAATGCGATGCTGAAGCTGGGACATGCTTCAGCTGATATGGTAACAGAGGAAATCAGGAGTCAAGGCACTACCAATGTTACCGTTGCTTCGGTGTATAATATACTTTCACAGATAGCTTTGCTTGGAATATATGACCACAGGATGAGTGCCAACAACAAGATGTATTTCGACGTGAATACTTTCAGGCATATCCATCTGTATGATTATGTGAACAATACATTCAAGGATGTCATTGATGATGACTTCATGGACAATCTCGATGCATATTTTGCCAAGAAAAAGTTCAAGGGATATCGTGTCGAGTGTGTGGATGTGCAGATAGTCTGCCGTCCGAGCCGTTCATACGTAAAGAAGAATACGGCAGAGAAAGTAGCTGAATAACAGCCTGTTGCCGCATACCTACATAAACTTTGACCTTATACACTATGCGCTTTAACCTGACCATAAAGACTATTGCTGCTGTCATTGTGTCTTCTATGTTTGCTGTTTCATGCAGCAAAACTTCTTCTGTGCCCTATGTAGATTCTTCCATGGGCTTCGTCACGGGTGACAACCTGTTTACAACTGATGCCGGAATGACATATGACTTTACCACGGCGGAGCAGTTCGATTATGAGTTCGGGACCAGATTGTTCGTGTCCTGTGAGGTGGGGGATTGCATTGATCCTGCAAAGAATCTGTTTTCCGCAAATCTGGTGAATTGCTCAGTTCCTGTTACAGGTGCTATCGTGAGGCCAGGGACTTCGGGATTCGACAAGTCGGAATGGAAAGATCCGATATCTGTCAATAATGCTTGGATATCAGGAGGTTATATAAATCTTTATTGCTCTTGGACAGGACATAAGAATTCAGGTGTGGTGCAGCGTTCCGCATTCGTGTTCGAAGGGACCTCCACCGGCATTGACAATGCTCCTGACACTTTGTCTTTTTCTCTCGTCCATGATTCCGAAGGTGATGGTTTTTCTTCCGGAGGCGATGTGACCAATCTTGTGATGATAAACAAAATGGCCACATTCCCTGTCCAGGAATTTCTTCCTTCCGGGAATGCGGTCATAAGATTGTTATGGACATGGCACCGGTCTGACGGACATTATATTTATCCGGAGACCGAAAGCCATAGTATGATTTACGATTATTCTGCTGCAGCCACGTCAGCCGAACCTTCTACGAAGGCGATAATCTCGCCTTTTACGACATTGGCTCCCTGAGTTCCGGTAACTGCTATAACCCGACCGTCAACAGCAGGAATCACGTCTTCCATACCATAATAGGTCTGAACGTAGCCCATTGCCTTGCCGGCCTTCACTTCTGTGCCTGCGATAGGTGCCGTAGATTCGTCATCGACATCCAGCTGCCACATGAGCTGTCCCTTTGCCGGTGCCTGTACAGGTATCGCGTGAGGATATTTCTTGGCATATTCCTCGACATCGAACTTCGGCATTTCCACGACAGGGCGAACTATTGTAATCGGTGCTCCGGCCTTGGCCTTCAAGTCCTTGAGTTCAGCATTGAACCTCTCCTTTGCAACGCCGCTCTTGTAGTCGCGGTACTGTCTCTCATGCATTGCGAATTCGAAGAGTTCCTCCTGATCCTGTCCCTCGTCCCAGCCTTCGTCTTTCATCATTTGGCGGAATTTAGGAAGTTCGTCAGGATACATGTCCTGAGGATTGCCGGTGTAGAATTCCATTCCCTTCTCTTTCGCAAGGTCAATGATTTCCGGAGCGAGTTTTCCAGGGAGCTGTCCCATCCTGCCGAGAATCATGTTCCAGGTATCCTTGTCAATGGTAGTCCATCTTGGCTTTCCATTGAGGACATTGAGGAGGTTCATGAGGGAGGTGTTCTTTACGTACTGGCTGAACGGTGTCACCAGAGGCGGATATCCGAGTCTTGGCCATACATACTGGACTTCATCGAAAAGCTTCACCATGAGGGTGTCAAGGCTGATTTCAGGACGTCCGTGAGCGCGCTCTGAGGCGTTGATTGCAGCCTGGAAACCTTTCAGGTCGGCCATCATCGAGCCCATCATTCCGCCTGGGAGGCCGCAGCCTACGAGAAGGGAGGACATCAGTTTGTTGGCCGGATTGATCCAGTAACCGAGGAAGTCGTCAATGAATTTCTGCGTGAGCTTGCGGACTTCCATGTACGCGTCCATGTTCAGGTCTTTCACGAGGAATCCGTCTGCCTTCATCATTTCCCTGATGGTTATCACATCCGGATGGATTTTGCCCCATGAGAGCGGTTCTAC
>FR890652.1:10858-12410 GCA_000435075.1 Bacteroides sp. CAG:770
TGGTTTTGGCCCCAGGAGGGCGGTTCTACCGCTACGTCGAGATAGTCCGCTCCCGCGCGCGCCACTTCCAGCATTGATGCAGGCGAAAATCCAGGGCCTGTGTGTCCGTGGTACTGGACGATAAGGTGCGGGTATTTCTTCTTGATGCAGCTTGTGAGCTCGGCGAGGAATGTCGGCCTGCCGACTCCTGCCATATCTTTCAGGCAGATCTCATCGCAGCCGTATTCTACGACTTTGTCAACGATTCCCATGTAGTATTCGACTGTGTGGACCGGTGAGTTCGTGATGGACAATGCCACCTGTGAAATCATGCCGGCTTTCTTTGCGAATTCTACTGACAATTTCAGGTTCCTGTGATCGTTCAGGCCGCAGAATGATCTTGCGATGTCTGTTCCCTGAGCTTTCTTCACTTTGTACATCAGTTCCCTGACGTCTGCCGGAACCGGGTTCATTCTCAATGCGTTAAGTCCGCGTTCAAGCATGTGTGTCTGGATGCCCGCCTTGTGGAAAGGTGCTGTCCATCTTCTGACTGCAACGTTAGGGTTTTCTCCGAACAGGAGGTTTACCTGCTCGAATGCTCCACCATTGGTCTCGACTCTGTCGAAACAGCCCATGTCAATGATAGCTGGGGCGACTTCCTCAAGCTGATCCACTCTAGGCACATACTTGCCTGAAGACTGCCACATATCCCTGTAAACCAGAGAAAATTTGATTTCTCTTGCCATTTTTAACTTACTTTATTTTGTTATAACTTGTTCGTGGTTATCCGGCAAATATAGTGATTATTCTTGGAACATGTTTTGAAAACCGGTCATGAATTTTTCCGGTGCATATACAAAAAAAGAGTCAATCCGAAGACTGACTCTTTTCGCAGGGTGAACGGTGGGGCTCGAACCCACGACAACCAGAACCACAATCTGGCGCTCTACCAACTGAACTACGCTCACCATGTTTAGGATTGCAAAGGTATGAATATTTTCTTACAATCCAAAATTTTCTGCAAGAAAAAAAGAAAATTTTCGTTTGTTGGGCTCTTTCACTATATTTGTAGGTTGGAATTTGTATCAGAAATGACATTGTCATTGACCTGAGATAAAATTCTTCAGGACAAACGATTGGGATGCTTTCGGCGGCATTGGAAACTCCGGCGGAACATCGGATGAAACACAAAACAGATATTCGGAAAGTTATGGAAAATATAAAATGCCTTATTGTCGGCTCCGGTCCTGCCGGCTATACTTCGGCCATCTACACCGGACGTGCCGGAATACAGACTGTACTTTACGAGGGAATGGAACCGGGAGGACAGCTGACCACGACCACGACGGTGGAAAACTACCCTGGATTCGAAAACGGAGTCGATGCAAATATGCTGATGGCATCAATGAAGGCTCAGGCTGCAAGATTCGGGGCTGAAATCCGCAGCGGAAGAATCGCATCGGCCGACCTTTCATCCAGACCGTTCAGGCTGACGGACAGCGAAGGCAGGGAACTCGAAGCGGAGACATTGATCATAGCCACAGGCGCGACTGCGAAATATCTCGGCATTCCT
>FR890652.1:12439-69417 GCA_000435075.1 Bacteroides sp. CAG:770
GGCATTCCTTCAGAGCAGAAGTTCAAGGGACTTGGCGTGTCGGCTTGCGCTACGTGCGACGGTTTCTTCTATAGGAAGAAGGATGTTGCCGTAGTCGGCGGGGGAGACACTGCATGTGAAGAAGCGACATATCTGGCTAACATCTGCAAGAAAGTATATATGATCGTGAGGAGGGATGTTTTCAGGGCTTCCAAGGCGATGCAGGAAAAAGTTCTGAACACTCCAAACATTGAAGTTCTGTGGAACTGCAACACTCAGGAGGTGCTCGGAGACGCGAACGGCGTTACCGGAGCTAGACTCGTCAGAAAAGATGGTAAGGTTTTTGATATCAGCATTGACGGTTTCTTTCTCGGCATTGGCCATCATCCGAATGCGGATCTGTTCAAAGAGTGGATTCGTACTGATGAGAATGGCTATATAATCACTGAAGGAAAGTCTTCACGCACTTGTGTGGATGGCGTTTTCGCGGCGGGAGATGTGCAGGATCCTCATTACAGACAGGCAATTACAGCAGCCGCCTCAGGTTGCAGGGCTGCCCTTGATGTGGAAAAATTCCTCAATAGCCTGAAGTAATTGTGAAACGGACTTGGCCAGACGTGGCCTGAAACCGGACAAGATAATTTATTAGAATATGAAAATAACAACTAAGGTAATTCTGGGAGTGTTCGCGGTATTGGCGGCTTCTTCATGCAAATCGCAGTACGATACGCTGCTGTCCAGCAATGATGTGGACACCAAATACAAGGCGGCATTCGATTATTTCAATAAAGGAAAGTATCAGAAATCTGCTGCGCTGTTCGAGTCAATGTCAGTGCTTACGGATGGTACGGAGCGTGACGACACTGTCCAGTATTACTGGGGCCTGAGCAACTACCGTTACAAGGACTATGTTACGGCAGAGGCCAATTTCAACCGTTTCGTGAACAACTTCCCGAGAAGCCCGTTTGCTGAGGAGGCCAGATTCCTGAGAATAGACTGCCTGTACAAATCTACATACAGATATGAACTCGACCAGGCACCGACAAAGGTTGCCATTGCTTCTATCAATGAATATGAGAAGGACTATGGCTCGAATCTCCACAAGGACGATTGTGATGCCATGCTTAAGGACCTGAACGGAAGACTTGACAGAAAAGCATTCGAGGGAGCCCGCCTGTATTACAACATGGAGGACTATATGGCTGCCAGAGTCGCTTTCCGTAACACATTGAAGGCTAATTCGGAAAATATCTATCGTGAAGATATCCTGTATTACATTGCGAAATCTTCATACAAATATGCGCAGCTCAGTATCGCTTCCAAGCAGAGAGACCGTTATCTTACCTTCATGGACGACTATCTGAACTTCATGAGCGAGAATCCGCAGTCAAAGTATTCCAAGGAATTGAAGACTCTTTATAATCGCGCCCAGAAGGTTCTCGGCCACTACACAGGCACCGATGAAGATGCCGATGTGAAGGAAAAGGTCTTCGAGAAAGAGAGGAAGGCTGCTGAGAAGGCCGACAAAAAATCCAGATAAAAAAGTTTTGAAACAATCTTCGGCCGGCTTCAGTATATATTAAATGGAGGCCGATGATGGCAGAGGTTGCCATATGCCCGGCCGATTAGATGACAATTTAGAATAGTAAAAGAATGGACAAGAAGAATGTACCTCAGAACACTATCACAAGGGATGTGAAGTATCTCGCTGCCCCTACAGGCAACATTTACGAGACAGTAGTTATTCTGTACAAGAGAGCTAACCAGATTGCCCTTGCTGAGAAGAAGGAACTTAACAAGAAACTTGAAGATTTCAAGAACGACCGTGACTCGATGGACGAAGTATTCGAGAACCGCGAGCAGATCGAAATCTCAAAATACTATGAGAGACAGCCTAAGCCTGTTCTTGTTGCCGTTTCAGAGTTCGAAAATGATGAACTGACTTACAGGATGGCCAAGAACGAGTCTGCTTCTGAGGCTGCACAGCCGGAGGCTCCTGCCAAGAAACAGAAAAACGTCGAAGAGTAGGCAATGATTTGCTGATATGCTCAAGGCACTTCATATAAAGAATTACGTTCTGATCGACTCGCTGGATATTGAATTTCCGGCGGGTCTCGTGATTATTACGGGGCAGACCGGTGCCGGAAAGTCCATACTTCTCGGCGCGCTCTCTCTCGTAATGGGTTCACGTGCAGACTCTTCCGTAATCGGCGCCGCAGGGGACAACTGTGTCGTGGAAGCGGAATTCGAGGTCAATGATGAAGATGGTTCCTTGAGACAATATCTTGACGAAAACGAGATTGACTTCGACCCTGTCGATGGTAAAGGCCAATTGACAATCAGGCGTATCTTGAATTCCAACGGCAGGTCCCGTTCCTTCGTAAACGATTCGCCGGCACCTCTTAAGGTGTTGTCAATGCTGTCGTCACGTCTCATTGACATCCACTCCCAGCACGAGACTATGTTGCTGCGCGACAAGCAGTTCCAGATGTCGATGCTGGACCACTTCGCAGGCGACAGCGGACTGCTGCAGTCCTGCAGGACCAGATGGGAGCGCCTGACGGGATTGAAAAATGATCTTGATGAGGTCAATGCCAATCTGAGCCGGACCAATGCCGAGAAGGATTATAATCAGGCCCAGTTCGATAGACTTGATTCCGCTCACCTGAAAGACGGTGAACTGGAGGAACTGGAAACCGAGCAGAAGCAGCTTGCCAATGCTGAAGAAATCAAGTCGTCACTTTATCAGGTGGAAAACTATTTTTCACCATCGGGAGATGATGCCCAGGATGACAGGATATCGATAGACTCCATGCTTAAGGAATCTTCCAGGATTCTGGACAAGCTGTCGTCATATATCCCTTCAGTATCTGCACTTTCCGAGAGAATCGAGTCGGCAAGGCTGGAACTCGATGATGTCCTGTCGGAAGTGTCTGATTTGGAAGCAGGTACGGAAATTTCGGATGAAAGGTTACAGGAAGTGGAAGAAAGGTTGTCCTTGCTTTATGACCTTCTGAAAAAGTATTCCTGCACTCAGGTTTCCGAACTTATAGAACTGAGGGACAGGCTCTCTGAGTCTTTGGCTGACACCAGTGTGCTTGAGGCCAGAAAATCAGCCCTTGAAAAGGAAATTGCGGAGGCGGAGAAAGACTTGGCTGACGCATGTTCTGATTTGCATGACGCAAGGGCCAAGGCAGTGCCGGGTTTCTCTGAAAATATCTGTAACTCTATCCGTTCACTGGAACTTGAACGTGCACTGTTCGATGTGGTTCTGGAACCGGGAAAACCCGGACCGGACGGTTCGGACACCATCCTGTTCCGCTTCTCTTCTACCGGAAAGTCACCGGTGGACGTAGCAAAATGTGCATCAGGTGGTGAAATGTCGCGTATCATGCTGTGTCTCAAGGCGATGATGGCCCGCTACACGAATATGCCGTCAATGATTTTCGATGAAATCGATACCGGAGTCTCCGGTAGCGTCGCCGACAAGATGGGCTCCATGATTTGCTCAATGGGGGATTATATGCAGGTCTTCGCCATCACTCATCTTCCTCAGGTTGCGGCCAAGGGTGATGCACATTATATCGTCACCAAAGAGTTTGACGGTGATAGAGCCATATCATCTATCCGCAAGATTTCCGGAGAAAACAGGGTTATGGAAGTGGCCAGAATATTAAGTGGCTCCAGAGTTACCCCTGAAGCCATCGCAAATGCCAAATCTCTACTCGGCAAATAACCCTACCGCGTTCTCCATACGCGACGTTTAAGCCATAGCGCCAGAATCGGATCCGATATTTCGAGTTTTTTGGGTGCTGTCAATGTTATCAGGTCTTTTTCCGTCAATGCCTTTTTTAGTCTTGAAATGTTCGCAGCTGTTCCAAGTTGGTAGTTGTTAAGTATTTCGCTTCTTGTAAAACCAGTAGTGACGCCATCTGTCAATGCTCGCAAAAAATTCATCTGATATGACGACAGGCTTTCCGTCTGCTGTATGAACAGTGGTTCGCAAGCGTCAAGCATGTGGTCAATGCCGTATTCGACGTCTTCTTTCGTAGCTTGGAAATCAGTCCGCAGCCATACCAGCCAGGATAGTTGTTGAACATAAGATGAATACCGGTCCGTAACAGTACATATTTCAGTCGCCAGTTCAGGTGAGATTTCCTTTCCTGTTACGTTAAACCTGCCACATATATATTCGACCCAATCCGCTTCAGAGATTTTGTTCAGATATAATAAGTCTCCGAATCTGTAGAATGGATGGCTTTGGCTCTGAAACATTGTTTCCATCATATGCTTTTTGCTCCCATACAGGCAATATGACACATTGCTCTGGAGTTGCCAGATGCCGCGCAGCTTTTTCTGAAATGTGAGAGAATCCGGGAAATCAGCAATCTGCTGGAATTCATCGATACAGATTACGATTTTGATACCTTTCTGTTTTGCTATTGTCTCCGGCAACTGAAGGATATCTTCAGTTACAGTAGTGGAGTTGTTATATTCCAATGCGATTGAAAACTCCGAAAGAGGGTCCTGCCCGATGCTTATTTTCGGAACGAATCGGCTGAGAAAGGTTTTGGCGTTTTCCATCCATTCCTCCCATTTGGAGGATGTGGCTCGCACGACTGCAGTTGCAAAGGCGTTTATGAAATCGTGTTCCGACCTGCAACTGAAGGCATCAATTTTAGCTATTTTCAATGACTCGCTCTCCACCAAGGAACAGACTTTTTCCACCAATGAGGTCTTGCCCATCCTTCTCGGCGAGATCAATATGGTATTCACTCCGTATAAGAAGTTCATTTTTAGACGGTTAGTTTCTTCTTTCCTGTCTGTAAACGTGTTCCCTTCGACGCGCACGCCGAATACAAATGGTATCTCATTTTCGTTAGCCATAGCCTCTACGTTTTCTGCAAAGATATACAATCCTCCGAAATTTAACAAACATGTTTTAAACAAGGTTGTTAAATTTCGGAGTCCAAGTAGAGATGATTGTTATTTCTTTACAATTCGGATTGAGTAGTCCGGTCCATAGACGATGCGTCGCACTCCCTCATTGACATAACCCCCGTTGCCAAGTTCTCTGAAAAGGAAATCCGTCTGCATCATCGCAGTATTGCCCATTCTGGCGACATTCTCCATCCATTTCTTGCCGTAAGTTGACTTCATCTTGATGAAGAAGTAGGCGAGGTCATATCCCTGAAAAGAGAACTGTGTGGGTTCCGTGTTGTAGAGCGCACGGTATTCCATGAGGAAATGACGGACCTCAGGAGATTCATAATCAATGAAATATGATGTCGATACCCTTGCCTTCAGGTTGTGGAGATTTTCAATGTCGATAGTCTCGAATGAACGGATCTTGGACGGGCTGTAAAGCACCACGTTATATTTTTTATAGACCAGCATGTCGAGGTTGCGCACGGCATCATTGACAAAGGCCTCGCTCTCGGAATTGATGATGACTCGGTTGGTTCCGGTTTTTGTCATCAACGCCGCAATTGCATTGGCCGCGTGTCTTCCTTCCAGAATATTGTACGAGTATCTTGCGCAGGAGAGTGATGCGTCGCTGATGACTTCATTCATCAATGTTACCGAAGCATTTGTTGCTGCACTTTTCTCGCTGATTACCAGTACTTTGTCTCCAGAGTGGGTTTCGCTCTTAAGCCATTTCACCAGGTCTCTGTATTGTGTACCCTGTGAGGTCGGAGCCTGGATCATGTTACTGTGTGACTGGGCCAGACCGGCTGTCCTGTGGTCGAGAGGGGAGATGACGTAAGTTCCTTCCGGGGCGATTGCCAATGTCTTTGAAACTGCATCTGAATTGACAGGGCCGATGGAAAAATCGCTTGCACTCAACCTGTCTGAAGTTACGGGAATGTTCGTGCCTGAGACATCATAGACACTAAGGTCGGTACTTATGCCTTCTTTGCTCAAGTCCTTGACAGCCAGAAGGACACCGCTGTAGAAATCCATATTGCTCTCGCTCGGACTGCTTGTCGAAGCCTTCATCGGCAACATCAGCAGGGCATTGACAGTAGCATTGGAAAACTTCAGATTCCATGAATTTGCCTTCTCTTCTTGGACTGTCTCGTGTGGTGTTTCTGCCTTTTCCGTCTTTACGGGTACTGTCTCGTGTGTCGCGTGGCTGTACTTTTTGGACGCCACCATTTCATTGACCTTTTCAGCGGAAGGAATGCGTATTTTCTGGCGGCTCTTGAGTTTCGAACTTGAAAGACCGTTGTAGGCCATGAGAATGTCTTTCGGAACCGAATACTTGAATGCGATATCTTCAATGTCTTCGTACCATTTTGCCACGTGGATCGTGTAGTCGTCCTTCTTCTTCTGGTCTGCCTGTCTGTTATCCTGGTTCTTGGTGTCGGCAGGTTTTGCGGCGGTTTCCTGTTTTGCGGCAGTGCCGGTGACAGGAATCAGCAGTATGGTATTCTTCTTAAGGCCTTCCGTCTGGAGATGGCTCTCCGGATTTGCCTTGCAGATATCATCGACAGTAACCCCGTACGCCTTGGCGATGGAGAACAATGTCTGTTTTTCCATCACGACATGAGACCAGTATAATTTCCCGTCTCCGCCTCTGACCTTTTCCTTGGAAACTGTTACTGGTGTCTGCACATAAGTCTGTGCAGCAGAGTAGTTTGCTGCTGTAAGGCTGAGCACGCACACGGCGGCTGATATGATTGTCTTTTTATTCATTTCGTCTATATTTTTTCAGCGAAACCGAGCAGAGTCCTGCTGAATGAAGACCATGACAGTCTCTTCTTCTCCGCCCTGATCCTGTCTATGCAACTTTCCCGTATGATAGGATCTCCGAAGTACCTGACTATTTCTTTCCGTATGCATTCAGGAGTCACTTCATCAGCGACAATTCCCGTTCCGGTATCCCCGATGGTGCTTTTCAGTCCTCCCACATCAGTGACGATCATCGGTACTTCGAAATGATATGACACTGAACTGATTCCGCTTTGGGTCGCGCTTCTGTACGGAAGCACAGTCACGTCCGCGGCTGAAAAATAATCCTTGACTTCCGAATCCTTTATATATTTCGGGAAGATATGGATACGGTCTTTTCCTTCGATGGTGTCAATGATTTTTTGATATGGTTCGAATGAACCGTATGGCTCACCTGCAATGATGAGCTGATAGCTGTCATCCAGATTCTTGAATGCCTCGAGAAGGATATCAAGCCCTTTGTATTGTCTTATGAGGCCGAAGAAAAGAATGTTCTTTTTTCCCGGCTGCAGCCCAAGCTGTCTTTCCGCGTCCTCTCTTTTCAGTTTTGCTCCGAAATGCGAGTAGAGCGGATGCTGTTTCATTACGTATTTGGCATCGGGCTTCATTTCCAGCAAGTCCGACGTCACTGCGTCGCACATGGTGACGAAGCCGTCGCATCCTGCCAGAAAATATTTTGTAAAAGGAGTGTCGAAAAACCGCTCTTCATGAGGAATGACATTGTCAAGTATTCCTATCACCTTGCACCCTTTGCCTGCATGTCTGGCGACATATCCCAGTGAAGGGGCGAAATATGACATCCAGTATCTCATTATGAGGATGTCCGGCTTCCATTCGCGGATAGCTTTGGCTGTCCGTATCCATGAAAGCGGGTTGGCAGTGTCCAGCAGGGCTGTGGATTCCACAGGCATTGCTTCATCGTCGGGTGTTACGTACTGTGTCTTACCCGGGAAAAGGAAATCCGGATACTGTCTCGTGAAGTTGAAGGCACGGACATTATCAGATTTGCCCAGTTCATTGTACAATGCTGCATTGAACTGGGCAATTCCTCCTCTGAAAGGATAAAAGCACGATAGAATCGCGATTTTCACGATCGTCTATGTTTAGTATTATTTGGAATCGTCCTTCTTGGAGCTTCCTGAATTCTTTGATTTATCCTTTACGTAAGACTCGTTGAGCTTTACGATGATGTCTTCTGTTACATCGAGGCTGCTGTCCCCGGCTGCTACCGGAGCAGGAAGGATGTCTCCCTGAGTTGCGAGAATCATCGCGTAGTGGTTCTCAGCCGCATATGCGTCGAGGAACTTCTTGATGGCGTCACCGATGTTGTTCATCATAACCTGCTGCTCTTCAGCGATTTCCTGGTTCTTCTGATTTGCGAAGTTATTGAAATCGTTTCTCTGCTGCTCGAGTTTCTCGCCCTGAACCTCAGCGACTGAGCGTGTGATGAGACCTTTGTTAATCTTCTCCTGGAAAGAATTTACATCATTCTGAAGCTTGTTTCCACGTCTGTTGACTTCTTCCTGAATTCCCTGTGCCTTGGACTCAACTACTGATCTGAGGTCATTGGCCATGTCGTACTCGCTGAGTACTTTGTCAAGATTGAAATAAACAATCGCTCCGCTTTCTGCTGCAACTGCGCTATCTGTTCCTGCCTCTCCCTTCGCTCCTGATTTTCTGTCAGAAAAGTTTACGATTGCGAGCGCTGCCACAGCAACAAGAGCTATGACGCTGAGAATTAATGGTGTGTTCTTCATTGTTATTTAAAAATTAATATTTGCTATAAATTCCGCCGTCTGGAAGACGGCATAATGACGCAAAGTTACTAAAATATTTTAATCTTCGACAGGTATGCCTGAATAGTTTTTTCAAGCCCCATGTAAAGCGCGTCGCAGATTATCGCATGTCCGATGGAAACTTCGTCTGTCCAAGGGATTGTACGTATGAAATATTCCAGATTCTCGAGATTGAGGTCATGGCCGGCATTGAGCCCCAATCCGCATTCCTTCACTTTCTCCGCTGTCAGCAGATACGGCTTGATTGCCTTTTCTCTGTCTGCCCTGTAATTTGCCGCATATGCCTCAGTGTACAACTCCACCCTGTCAGCGCCGCAAACCGCAGCGGCTTCCGCCATCGCAGGGTTCGGGTCAATGAAAATGGACGTGCGGATGTCCCTGGCCTTGAACTCTTTGCAGATGTCCGTAAGGTAATCCCTGTTCTTTATCGTGTCCCATCCGGCATTGGAAGTGATGGCATCCGTGGCATCAGGGACCAGTGTCACCTGTGACGGTACGATTTCATTGACAAGATCGATGAATTTAGGGATAGGATTTCCCTCGATGTTAAGTTCGACATTGATGAGAGGCTTTATCTCTCTCACGTCGTTGTATCTGATGTGTCTTTCGTCAGGTCTCGGGTGTACGGTTATTCCTTCTGCGCCGAAACGGACGCAGTCCACTGCAGCCTTCTCCACGTCAGGGAGATTGCCGCCTCGGGCATTGCGCAGAGTTGCGATTTTGTTTATGTTAACGCTTAATTTCGTCATAGCAGTAAGTATATATAGACAAAAATATATATTATTGTTCAAATATTGTAAAGAAAGTACTAATTTTGAGACTTTCAAAGCGAAATAGCAATGCTTTTAGGCCTGTTTTTAAGAAATACAAGTCTGGTCGGTAATCTGCGTCTCCTCGATATGTTGAAAAAACTTGGAAAGGCGGGTTGCGATTCATATTATATATATGATGACGATGAGGTTCGCGACGGAACAGATATGGTGCTCAGTATCGGTGGTGACGGAACATTTCTGTCGGCATCCAAGAAAGTGGCCGGAACCGGAATCCCGGTCCTGGGAGTGAATCTCGGAAGGCTTGGCTTTCTTTCCGAAAATCTTCCTGAGGATGCGGCAGATGCCATCTTGTCGGGACGCTATGAACTGGAAGACCGCACGCTGTTGAGCGTTTCGGTTTCAGACCGGAAGTTGAACAAAGACGTGGGGTTCTGCCCATATGCATTGAACGAAGTCACCATCCACCGCAGTGGGGCAGCGATTCTCGGTATCAATGTCAGGATGAACGGGGATAAGTTGCCGACTTGCTGGGCCGATGGCCTTATCGTTGCGACAAGTTCCGGTTCGACGGCATATTCTCTCAGTGCAGGCGGCCCGATATGCAGCCCGGATGCCAAGGTCCTCATTATCGAACCGATTGCGCCGCACAACTTGAATGTGCGTCCTCTTGTGGTCCCTGAATCTACGGATATCAGCATTACAATTTCGTCCAGGGATGATGAGGCCGTCCTTACGATGGACAACAGAAATTTTACCATAAGACCTGATGCGGAGGTGAAAGTTTCTGTGGCACAATTTTCGCTAAAACGTGTACGGCTTCCGAAATCCAGTTTCGTGAAGGCTCTCAGGAGTAAGCTATTCTGGGGTGAGGATATCAGAAATAACGACGATTGATAATCAGATTTGCATTCAATGAACGAGGATAGAAGAATCCCTGCGCATGTTTCCATAATAATGGACGGAAACGGCAGGTGGGCCCGTGAACAGGGACATGAAAGAGTTTATGGACACAAGAAAGGTGTGGAAAGTGTCAGAGCCGTGACTGAGGCTGCCGCTGAAGCGGGAGTCAAGTATTTGTCTCTATATGCTTTTTCAGAAGAGAACTGGGGCAGGCCAAAGGAAGAGGTGGATTTCCTGATGCATCTGATGATGGACTCCATCGCTGCGGAAGTGGAAGCTCTCATAAAGAACGGTGTGCGCTTCCATGTCCTCGGAAATATCGCACGTTTGCCTAAGGCTCTTCAGGAGGCTATCGCCATGCTGGAAGAAAAGACAAAGGAAAATACTACCATTGACCTTATTCTTTTTGTAAGCTACAGCGGCAAGTGGGACATCTTCCAGGCTGCAAAGAAATTTGCCGAGGAATACGGAAAAGAGGAACTTGACAAGATAGAGTCCATTGAGGACATGAACGCGTTGTCGAAATACCTTGTCACGGATGGAATTCCTGATCCTGACCTTATAATCAGAACTTCAGGAGAGGAGCGTATCAGCAACTACCTTTTATGGCAGGGAGCGTACTCTGAACTGCTTTTCGTCAAGAAAATGTGGCCGGATTTCGGAAAAGAAGATTTCTTCGCGGCGCTTGACGAATACGCTGCCAGAGACCGCCGTTATGGAAAAGTGAAATAAATACCTTATATTTGTCAGATATTTTATTGGAGAATGAAAATTTTTAACCGGATATTATTCTGCCTGGCTGCGCTTGTCCTTGTCCAGACCGTGGCTTTCGGACAGCAGAAGCACAGCTCGATAGAGGTGGATTATAATAACCCGCGCAAATATATTGTAGGCGGTATAAAAGTAGAGGGTAACCGAGCTTTCGGAGACAAGCAGATTCTGCAGCAGTCTGGTTTGAGGAAAGGAATGGAAGTGACTATCCCAAGTGACGACATTTCTTCTATCGTCACCAGGCTTTGGATGCAGAGATATTTCCAGGACGTGGCTGTCTATGTGGATTCATTGTCGGCTTCGAAAGATACTGTTTTCCTCCGTCTTGCCATTCAGGAACGTCCGCGTGTGTCACGCTGGACTTTTACTGGCGTCAAATCCGGTGAAAAGAAAGATCTCCAGGAACGTCTGAACCAGAAACGAGGCGGCGAATATTCCGACTATGTCGCCAAGACTTCCGTAGATATCATCAAGAGGTATTATCAGGGAAAGGGATTCCTTGATGTCCAGGTGGAGCCTCAGGTTCAGAAGGACAGTATCATCAAGAACGCAATCCGTGTCAATTATGCTGTTGACCGCGGTCCGAAGATTAGAATCAAGACTATCAATTTCATCGGCAACGACCACGTGAGCGACTACAAGCTTGCCAAGTCAATGAAAAAGACCAAGTCTGCCAAGATCTATAACTTCTTCAGCAGCAAGAAGTTCAATGAGAAAGAATATCAGAATGACAAGAAATCTGTCATCAGCGCCTTCAATGAGGCCGGTTACAGGGATGCCCGACTTATTAAAGATTCCATCTATACGGTGAAACCGGGCCGTCTCGGCATTGACTTTACCTTCGATGAAGGAAAGAAATATTATTTCAGGAACATTACCTGGACAGGCAACTCCGTTTATACTTCTGACGCTCTCAATACCATCCTTCAGATTCAGAAAGGTGACGTGTATGACGTCGTTACGATGGAAAAACGACTTCAGGGCGGCGGAAAGCAGGGGGATATGGACGTGTCCAAACTCTATAGGGACAACGGATACCTCTTCTTCAATGTCCAGCCGGTCGAACTCAATGTCGCAGGTGACTCCGTGGACGTGGAGATGCGCGTCGCGGAGGGAAAACAGGCAACATTGAACAATATCATCATCAATGGCAATGACCTTACCAATGAGAGGGTAGTGCGCCGTCAGGTGTTCACCAGACCTGGCTATCTCTTCAGCCAGAGTGACTTCGAGAGGTCAATCCGAGAAATCGCGTCTCTCGGTCAGTTCGACCCTGAGGCAATCACCGACCCTACCAAGGGTTACTCTATCCTGCCTGACCAGAACAACAATACTGTAGATATAGTATATAATGTTACTGAGAAGCCTTCCAGCCAGCTGGAACTTTCCGGAGGTTGGGGCGGCAAGACATTTGTCGCAACTGTCGGCGTAAGTTTCAACAACTTCTCTACCAGGAGGATGTTCGACAAGTCGGCATGGCGTCCGGTTCCGCTCGGAGATGCCCAGAATCTTGCTTTCAGATTCCAGACCAGCGGTACCTACTACTCTTCGCTCTCGGCAAGTTTCGTGGAGCCTTGGCTGTTCGGAAAGAAACCTACATCGCTCAGTCTCTCAGCTTATTACAGTCGTCAGACGAACTCATACCTGATGTGGAATATTCTTAACAATGACAAGCAGTTCGAGGTGTATGGTTTCTCTGCCGGTATCGGAAACCGTCTGAAATGGCCTGATAACTATTTCGTATTGTATAACCAGCTCAGCTGGCAGACATACAAGCTGAGAAACTGGTTCTCCAACTACTTCATCTTCGATGACGGAGTTTCCCACAACCTCAGTTATACTCTCGGAATTTCCAGAACTTCCACCGACCAGCAGATTTATCCTAGACAGGGTTCTGACATTTCGTTCTCTGTACAGCTTACCCCTCCATTCTCTCTGTTCAGAAAGAAGGACAAGGGCATCCTCGATGCGCAGGGAAATCCTACGAAGGTCGGCAGCTGGAGAGACATTAACTATAACAACTGGTCTTCACAGGACAGATACAAATGGATCGAGTATCACAAGTGGTCATTCAAGGGCTCTCTCTATACGAAACTTGTCGGTGACCTCGTGCTCATGACAAGAGCCCAGTTCGGTTACTTGGGCTATTATAACAGAAAGTGGGGCTATTCTCCATTCGAGGGCTTCCTCGTCGGAGGTGACGGTATGTCCGGCTACAACTCTTATGGTTCTGAGGTCATTGCGCTCAGAGGTTATGAGAACTACTCATTGACTCCTACCGCCCTGACGACCTACAGTTCCAACGGATACTCTTACGCGGGTAACGTTTATGACAAATTCACTGTCGAACTCCGTTATCCTGTTGTAATGCAGCCGCAGTCGACTATCTTTGTACTTGCATTCCTCGAAGGAGGTAACTGCTGGTCTGACATCCGCGACTTCAATCCGTTCCAGATCAAGCGTTCTGCCGGTGTCGGCGTGAGGGTTTATCTTCCTGTCATCGGTCTCCTCGGAATCGACTGGGGATATGGATTTGATGACAAGGTCAACGGAAAGGGCCAGTTCCACTTCCTCATCGGACAGCAGTTCTAGAAGACTGGCATTGATTTGAAGAAAACAAAAAATTTGATAGATATGAAAAGAATCATTTTGATCGCTGTGGCTGCATGTGCAGCTCTTACAGCATCCGCACAGAACCTCAAGTTCGCGCATGTTAATTTCAATGAGCTCGTTATGCTTATGCCTGCAGCTGACTCTGCAAGAGCACAGATTGCCGCTTCTCAGCAGGAGGCTCAGGATACATACAAGAGCATGACTGATGAGTTCCAGGCAAAATACACTCAGTATCAGCAGAAGAGGTCTACCTGGACACCTGCTATCCGTGAGAGCAAGGAGAAGGAACTTACCGACATCCAGAACAGAATCGAGGAGTTCAACCAGTCTATTCAGCAGGAACTTCAGCAGCAGCAGAACCAGCTCATGGCTCCTATTCAGCAGAGAGCTATCGAGGCTGTAAACAAACTTGCTAAAGCCGGCGGATACGTCTATGTGTTCGAACAGAGCTCAATTCTTTATGTTGATCCTGCACAGAGCACTGATCTTACTCCTGCAGCAAGAAAGGCCCTGAATATCCCTGAGGGAAGAACATTGGAGAGTCTCCAGCAGGAACTCCAGGCTCAGTCACAGTCTGCACAGCAGTAATAGTCCCGACGGCTGAGTCCGATAATTGAAACATCACAGAGGGTGCCCTGAACGCATGTTTGGGGTACCCTCTGCATATTATTTCTATTTTCTTACGAATTATTATTGATTTAACGTTTTTTATTATTAGATTTGCATTGACGGAATGAGTTTCTTTAATAATTATAAGGAAAATCATGACGTCTGTTAGTTTCTCTCATGTCAGGTCTGCTTTTTGCGGTCAGATGTGAAGAACGGGACGAAACAAGTTATACCAAAAAACCATAATTAGTAATACAATGAGAACAGAAGAATTAATGGCCAAACTTCAGGCCAAGTACCCAACAGAGAAAGAATATCTCCAGGCTGTACGCGAAGTGCTTGAGTGCATTGAGGATGTTTATAACCAGCATCCGGAATTTGAGAATGCCAAGATTATCGAGCGTCTCGTAGAACCGGACAGAATGCTTACATTCCGTGTTACATGGGTAGATGACAACGGAGTTGTTCAGACCAATACAGGATACAGAGTACAGTTCAACAATGCTATCGGACCATACAAGGGAGGTCTTCGTTTCCACCCTTCAGTAAACCCTTCAATTCTTAAATTCTTGGGCTTCGAGCAGACATTCAAGAACTCACTTACAACATTGCCTATGGGCGGTGGCAAGGGTGGTTCAGATTTCAACCCTAAGGGAAAATCAGAGGGTGAGATCATGAGATTCTGCCAGGCATTCATGCTTGAGTTGTGGAGAAATATCGGTCCTGACATGGACGTTCCTGCAGGTGACATCGGTGTCGGCGGACGTGAGATCGGCTTCCTCGAGGGAATGTACAAGAAACTTACACGCGAACACAATGGTGTGCTCACAGGAAAGGGCATCTCTTTCGGCGGTTCACTTATCCGTCCTGAGGCAACAGGCTTCGGCGCTGTTTACTTCCTCCAGCACATGCTTCATAACCACAAGGCTGACCTCGACATCAAGGGCAAGACCGTTGCAGTTTCCGGTTTCGGTAACGTATCATGGGGTGCCTGCGTAAAGGCTACTGAGCTCGGTGCAAAGGTTGTTGCAATTTCAGGTCCTGACGGAGTCATCTACAACCCTAACGGAATGACCAAGGAGAAACTCGACTATATGCTCGAACTCCGTGCATCTTGCAACGACGTTGTCGCTCCATTCGCAGAGAAATTCCCGGATGCAACATTCACCCCTGGCAAGAAGGCTTGGAGCATCAAGTGCGATATCGCCATGACTTGCGCATTCCAGAACGAAATGTCCAAAGAGGATGCTGAGGAACTCATCGCAAACGGCACATGGTGCTGCGTAGAGGTTTCCAACATGGGTTGCCAGCCAGGAGCTATCGAGGCATTCCAGAAGGCCAAGCTGCTCTTCGCACCTGGTAAGGCTGTGAATGCAGGTGGTGTTGCAACATCAGGTCTCGAGATGACCCAGAACGCAATGCACCTCAGCTGGACAGCTAAGGAAGTTGACGAGAAACTCCATGGCATTATGGACGCTATCCATGCCTCTTGCGTTAAATATGGTACTCAGCCGGACGGCTATATCAACTACGTTAAGGGTGCCAACATCGCAGGCTTCATGAAGGTTGCTGAGGCTATGCTTGCACAGGGCGCTATCTAATAAAGTCATAGGGCAGGAAATACAAGTCCTTCCGATATGACAACAGTATAATGTGATGGGGGCATTTCAGAAGAATTGTCCTCATCATCTTTTTTATGACTGTTAACTTTTGTTATATCTGCAAAAATTCCTAACTTCGTACTTTGTTGTTGCTGAAACCTTGCTGGTGCAGCAAACCGCATAACTGACAATAGTATTATTCAAAAACACAAGATGTCAACTGAAACAGTTAAACCAGCTGCGGCATTTCCTGTAAAGAAGCTCATAATGCTTTTTCTTACCATTGCCGTATTTCTTTTCTTCTGGTTCGTTCCACGGTCATTCTTTGGCTTGACTGACAACGGAACACCTATCCTTTCAATTATCGAGCAGAGAACAGTAGCGATTTTCGCACTGGCAGCATTGATGTGGATGTTCGAAATCCTCCCGACGTGGGCAACGTCCGTGACTGTCATCGTCGTTCTTCTGTTCACCATCTCGGACAGCTGTCCATTATTCCTGAGGAATGTGGGTGCTGACCCTGCTGACATGGGAACATTCGTAAGCTATAAGGCCCTTCTGGCCGCATTCGCCGACCCTACCATCATGCTGTTCCTCGGAGGATTCCTCCTTGCGATTGCAGCGACGAAGGTTGGTCTGGACGTACAGCTCGCGAGAGTCCTTCTGAAACCGTTCGGAACAAAACCTAAGTTCGTCCTTCTCGGATTCCTCATGGTCATCGGCGTATTCTCAATGTTCATGAGCAATACGGCAACTGCAGCCATGATGCTTACCTTCCTGGCACCTGTCCTCAAGACTCTTCCTGCCAGCGAGAGAGGCCAGGCCGGTCTTGCATTGGCAATTCCTGTAGCTGCCAACCTCGGAGGTATCGGAACCCCTATCGGAACCCCTCCTAACGCGATTGCCCTCGGATATCTGACAGAGACAATGCATCAGAGCATCGGTTTCGGCGAGTGGATGCTTATCATGGTTCCTTACGTTATCGTGATGCTTCTTTTCGCATGGATTCTCCTTCTCAAGCTTTTCCCGTTCTCATCAGACAAGATAGAGCTCAAGATAGAGAATACCAGGAAACCGGATGCGAAGACATATATCGTTTGGGTAACATTCGCAGTGACAATTCTCCTTTGGGTGCTCGACAGATACACCGGCATCAATGCCAATGTCGTAGCCATGATTCCGGTCGGCGTATTCTGCGCGACAGGCGTCATCACTAAGGAAGACCTCAAGAACGTGGAGTGGAGTGTCCTCTGGATGGTAGCCGGCGGTTTCGCCCTCGGTATAGCATTGAACAAGACAGGTCTCGCTGAGAACCTCGTCCAGTCTATTCCGTTCGCATCATTCAAGCCGCTTGTTATCCTTATCCTTTCAGGTCTGCTCGGATACGCGATGTCCAACTTCATCTCGCACTCGGCAGCTGCCAGCCTTCTCGTGCCTATCCTCAGTGCGGTAGGTGTCGGAATGGGTGAGATGCTCGGGCCTATCGGCGGTGTCAAGGCACTTCTCGTCGGAGTTGCTCTTTCTACCTCAGTTGCGATGCTTTTCCCAATCAGTACACCTCCAAATGCGATTGCACATTCTACAGGTCTTATCCAGGTGAAGGATATGACGAAGGTAGGTGCCATCATCGGTATCGTCGGACTTGTACTTGGTTACGCAATATTGATTTTCATAGGATTCTAATGAAAAAAAGTTTTATTACACTGGCAGCCGTTGCTCTTCTTGCACCGGCTGCTGTGGCTTTTGCTTCCGAGCCAGCTGTTGAGACAGCCAAAACAGAGAAGCCAGCTCATTTCAAGTTCTACGGTTTTATCCGTAACTACTTTGCCTTCGACTCACGTGAAAGCAAGGCCGGAACCAAGGATCTGTTCTATTATCTCCCGTTGGACGAGTCTCTCAATGCCAACGGAACTGATATCAATGCCAATCCTTCTTTCCGTTTCCTCGCCATCACTTCCCGTCTCGGACTTGACGTGAAGGACTATCAGATCGGAAAGACCAAGGTCGGCGCCAAAGTGGAAACTGACTTCTATTGCATGAACGGCAATGTCGCAGTTCTCCGTCTCCGTCAGGCTTATGCCACATTGGGATGGGACAATCTCGGAAACGACGGAACCCAGAGTACTTCCCTCAAAATCGGTCAGGCATGGCATCCGATGGCTGCTGACCAGCCTTATGTCATTGACCTTGAAACAGGTGCTCCTTTCACTGCATTCAGCCGTACCCCTCAGGTGATGGTCGATCATAACTTCTCGAAGAACTTTGCATTGACAGCAGGCGTTCTTTGGCAGATGCAGTATCTTTCTACAGGTCCTAAGGGAGCTTCTGATACTTATATCAAGTATTCCTGCACTCCTGAGTTTTATGCCGGTCTGACAATGAAGACCAATCATGGCTTCCTCGCACGTGTCGGTGCAGATGTGCTCAGTATCAAGCCTAGAGTGAGAAATTCAGAAGGTGAGAAAGTTTCTGACCGTATCACCACTGTGAATCCTTATGTATATGCAAAGTATGACTCCCGCGATTTCTCCATCAATGCCAAGGTCATCTATGCATCTGCCGGCGAGCATTTCAATATGCTTTCAGGATATGGTGTGACCAAAGTGGATTCTGACGGCTCTTGGGATTATGCTCCGCTTCACAGCACTGCTTCCTTCCTTTCTGTGAAGTATGGCCGTAAGGTTCAGGTTCAGGGTATGATCGGATATATGAAGAATCTCGGAACATCAAAGGCTCTCTATGAGGACGCTGCTCATCCTGGATATACCAGCACCAGCAACGTATATATCAGCGGCAATGGTTTCCATAACCTCAACCAGCTTATCCGTGTGACCCCTACTGTGGTCTATAACCTCGGCAAGCTTTCGTTCGCCCTTGAGTATGACATCACTGCTGCACAATATGGAAAGTATGCTGTGGCCGGTCATGTGAACTCTTCCAACGGACTCGTTGACGGTGACCTCCACTGGGTTACCAACCATCGTCTTCTCGGAATGGTGAAATTTACATTCTAATCTGATGGACAAGGAACTTCTGATTTCCAGTATCCGGTCGATTCCGGATTTCCCGAAAAAAGGCATCCTCTTCAGGGATGTCACGACATTGTTCAACAATGCAGATGCCTTCAGGGAAGCTGTAGATGCCATTTATGAACTTTATAAGGACAAGGGCATCACCAAGGTGGCGGGTCTTGAGTCCCGTGGATTCATCCTGGGTGCAGCATTGGCCTACAGATTGGGCGCCGGTTTCGTTACGATACGTAAGCCGGGCAAACTCCCTTGCGACACATATTCTGAGGAATATATGAAGGAGTACGGAACAGATACTCTTGAAATACATACAGATGCATTGACTTCGGACGATGTGGTTCTGCTTCATGACGATCTGCTGGCGACAGGCGGCACTGCCGTGGCTGCATTGAATCTCATACGCAGATTCTCGCCGAAGGCGATATACGCGAACTTTATAATAGAATTGGCGGAATGTGACGGAATGTCGGCGATGCCGTCTGACATTGAGACAACTGCCTTGTTGAAATTATAGTTTGGGGGCTGGCTGGAGTTGTATCCCGGTCAGCCTCAAATCATTCCGTGGCTCCGGAGTGAAATTGCCGCCAATGACGGATTAATTATCAATTCATACAAACAAACTTATGTTTAAAAAAACCTTTTTTGCTGCTGTTGTAGCACTGATGGCGTTCTCGCAGATGGCGAAAGCGCAGACTAACCTCCAGATCTTTTACGACTTCGGCCGTGATCGTAAACAAGTTACCACTACCCTTGAAGGCTTCTATGGGGACAAATGGGGTAACACATTCTTCTTCATTGACTATGACTACAAGGCAAAAAAGGAGGATGGCAACAAAGCACCATGCGGAACTTATTTCGAGATTGCACGCTGCCTGAATTTCTGGCAGGACAGCAAACTCGCTCCTCTCAGCCTTCATGTGGAGTACAACGGCGGAGTATATAGTGCATATAACATCAACCACGCCTTCCTCGGAGGTCTCGACTGGTTCATCCACAGCAAAGATTTCAAGAATACATTGAACCTCAAGGTTCTCGGCAAGTATATCGTCTATGACAAGGCTACCGACGGAAGCAGACCTCACAGCAAGGTGCCTATGCAGTTCACCGCTGTTTGGGGCATGCAGGACCTTTTCAATGTCAAAGGACTCAGATTCAGCGGCTTCGCAGATTTCTGGTGGCAGAACCACTCAGTAGCTAAGATCGACGGAAACGGCAACTTCAAGATGGATACCTGGAAGACTTCCGATATCGTGTTCATCGCCGAGCCTCAGCTCTGGTATGCTGTCGGACAGCACTTCGGCGTGGACAACCTCAATGTCGGTACCGAAATCGAACTCTCTTATGACTTCGGTTCAGGCAGCGGTTTCTGGTGCCGTCCATGTCTCGGTGTAAAGTGGGTATTCTAATCATTGACAGACAATGAACTCGTTCATACAGAAGACTTTCGGTATGGATCCTGCAAAGCACAGCATCCGTACCGAGATTATCGCGGGAATTACCACATTCCTTACGATGGCATATATCCTTGCTGTCAATCCTAGTATTTTCGGGGCGCTCGCTACTCAGGGAATGCCTACAGACGCAGTGTTTACTGCTACCGCACTTGCAGCCATCGTCGGCTGTCTGGTAATGTCCATCTATGCCAAGAAGCCTTTCGGACTCGCTCCGGGAATGGGACTCAATGCTTTCTTCGTGTTTACCGTCTGTCTCGGAATGGGACACTCGTGGCAGATGGCATTGACAGCGATCTTCCTCGAAGGTATTCTTTTCATCCTGTTGACAATTACCAATGTGCGCAAGCTCATCGTGGATGCGATTCCGATGAATCTCAAGCGCGCAATCGGTGCAGGTATCGGTCTCTACATTGCTTTCATCGGCCTCAAGTCTGCCGGTATCATCGTCAGCAGTGACTCGACCTCGGTAACTCTCGGCCCGCTTTCGGACAGCACCTCCATCCTGGCCATAATCGGACTCCTGCTTACCTCTGTCCTGGTTATCCTCAAGGTCCGCGGAGGAATGCTTCTCGGTATCCTTGTGACCACAATCATCGGCATACCTATGGGTGTTACCCATTTCAACGGCCTTCTTTCTACACCTCCTTCCATTTCCTCGATTTTCTGCCAGTTCGAATGGTCTCAGATTTTCTCGTGGGACATGGTTGCCATTGTGTTCACCTTCCTCTTCATTGACATGTTCGACACCATCGGAACTGTTGTGGGCGTGTCCGTAAAGTCCGGAATGGTCGATGAGAAAGGCAATGTGGACGGCATCAACAAGGTGCTCATGGCCGATGCGGTAGCTACCGTTGCCGGTGCCATGTTCGGTACCAGTACTACCACAACATACATAGAGAGTGCTTCAGGCGTTTCAGAAGGAGGCCGCACAGGCTTGACTTCATTCACGATCGCCGTATGCTTTGCAATCGCCCTGCTGTTCTCGCCTTTGTTCCTCGCCATCCCTGGCGCTGCTACAGGTCCGGTCCTCTTCATCGTAGGTGTGATGATGGCCGCTCCTGTCAAGGAAATCGATTGGGAGGACTATTCCGAGGCTATCCCTGCCTTCGTGACAATGCTGCTCATGCCTCTCGCATACAGCATTTCCGACGGAATCATGCTAGGTATGATTTCATACGTAGTGATCAATGCCCTCACAGGCAAATTCAAGAAGGTTTCAGTTACGATGTGGATACTTGCGGTTCTCTTCGTCCTGAGATACGTACTTATGAGATAATAACGTACAGTTCGATATTCAGCCCGTTGCGCACTCCAATCAGTTTGCAGCGGGCTGATTTTTTTTGTATATTTGTCTTGATAACACCCTAAAATGCTATAGCCATGTCAATACTGAAGAAAATGCTCGTCAGGCTTCCTGTCAAGAAATCTTATCTCAAGATGGCCTGGGATGCGACTGCAAAAGGCCAGCGGGAACTTGCACTGCATCTCTTTAAGCTTGCTTACGAACAGGAGACCGATCCTGAAAAGAAGGCCGAAGCCGCATGGAATGTCTATGTCGACTGCAAGAACAATGAGAAATATCACGAGGCTTATCTGTGGTGCGAAAGGACTGCAAGACTCGGTTTCGTGAAAGCGATGCGAATTCTGGGAAAGGCATATTTCTATGGTCTCGGGATTGTCCCGAACTATCGTATTGCCGCGAAATGGTTCAAGTCAGGTGCTGACCTCGGGGATGCCTCCTGCATCAGACTTTTGGGAGAGTGTTATGTCCAGGGAAAGGGCGTAAGGACCAATGAGAAAAAGGCTTATGAGTATTTCAGCAAGGCCTACGGACTTGGTGAACCTGGCAGTTATTATTGGATGGGACTGGCGTACCGTTTCGGCGGAGCAGGTTATGATGCAAATATCCCGAAGGCCATGGAAATATGGCGGGAAAGACAGTCCAACTCGCGTTGCCTCAATGAGTTGGGTAAGTGCTATTTCTGGGGTGACGGTGTGCCGAAAGACAAGGATATGGCTTATCAGTACTTCAGGAAAGTCTCCGACCAGGGAAAGGATTTCGCGGATGATTACCTGTCTCCGGACAAATTGTCCCTTAGGAGTGAGGCTGAAGTGGAAGCCTTGATTAATTACCGATGAATATTTTCAATCCGGAACACGACTTGTGTATGGCCAACGGTGACGCGAACTTCGTGCCGCCGTTTTCTGCATTGGAATTCGGCAGGGATTGTGCCGGACTCACTTCATATATCCAGAAGGCAGGCGATGGTGAAATAGTCCCGTGGGGCTGGGATGCCGTTCTTAAACAACGTCTTGTAAAACAGGGAGTTCCCGTGTCGTCCCTTCCTTCGGACGAGGCACTCGATGAAATCCGCCGGCTGTCGCGCAGAGGAATTGCGGCTGATGCCGGGGCTTTTGTCAATGCCAATGTCCCGAGTCCTCTGTTAAGGCCGGACGGCTTCGTGAAAGAGGTCTCCAATGTGGAAGATGCCGTCTCGTCTGTGGAAGAGTTCTCCGATGCCGTTTTCAAGGCTCCGCTCTCAGGCAGCGGCAAGGGTCTCAGATGGGCCAGGCGAGGCGAATTGTCAGCCAGTGATTTGGGCTGGTGCAAGAACATTATTTCCAGGCAGGGGAGTCTCATGGTGGAAAAGCGTCTCGAAGTCGTGCAGGATTTCGCCATGCTCTTCCATGTGGGACCTTCGGAAGATGGAGGGAATTCCGTAAACTTCGAAGGGTATTCCTTGTTTTTCAATGATAACGGAATCTACAAGGGAAATGTCCTTTCCGATGACGCGCAGATACTTTCCGAACTCTCAGGATACGTTCCGGAAACGTTGATTGTCAATGTCAAAGCAGCATTGACCTTATTCCTGGAGCGGGAATTTTCGGGCCGGTATTCCGGTTTCGTCGGTGTCGATATGTTCATTTATCGGGAGGCGGGACAATCTTTTTTCCGGCTTGCGCCGGTGGTCGAAATCAATGTACGTATGACGATGGGACTTCTGGCGAATCGGGTTTACAGGCGTCTCGGGCGTGATTTCGGGGACGGGCGTTACGTCATGACGGTGGAGTTTTCGCCGCGTGAGGGCGAACTCTATTCCAGAAGGTCGTCATATCTGTTGGCATTGACAGAAATTACTCCCTCCACAAAATACGCCGTCGTCGTGAAGGAACGTTGATGTGGAGGGTGTGAAAGATTCCCGTTTCCGGGTCTGGGCCGCTAGTCTTCCGGATATGGAGCGAAATCTGATTTCTGGGCTCCGCAGACCGGGCATTTCCATGAGTTAGGGATGTCCTTGAAAGGAGTCCCAGGTTTTATCCCGCCGTCGGGATCGCCCTCAGCCGGATCGTAAATCCATCCGCATCTGAGGCATTCGTACTTCATTTGTTCATTAGCCATAATGGATTTGATTTTTGTTAATGTGCTTAAATATAGGCAATTAAGATGAATTATCCAAATTATTGTAGAATTTGCAGGTGATATGGACGTTCGGTGCAAATGTCTTGTGCTTGGCACTTTACGTGAAAAATCATATCTTTGTCTTTATCGGGGACACTTTGTCTGACCAAGTGCGTGTGCTGAACCTGTCGCAGAATGGTCTATAATCCCCTTGTATAATAGCCTTATCCCGGCAACGGAGATTGGCATTGACCGAAGCCTTGAATGGAGACTTTGGTGAGACGTAATTGACTAAACAGAACAGAATGGGACGATTGTATGACCTCCTTATGAAGGACTACCGCTTGAAGGAAGGCCTGAATGCATGTATCAACTGCGGTACCTGCACGGCCATCTGTCCTGCGGCTGAGTTCTACCGATATGATCCGCGCAAAATCGTGGACATCGTCCAGAGCAAGGATGATGAAGAAATCGAGAAACTGCTGAAGAGTGAAACCATCTGGTATTGCGGCGAGTGCATGAGTTGCGTGACAAGATGTCCGCGCAAGAATGCGCCCGGCCTCATTGTCATGGCTTTGCGGAACTTGTCCATAGAATTGGGCTATTTCGTGGAATCTGAAAAGGGCCGTCAGCAGTGCATCCTGACTAAGGACCTGTGTGCGAATATCCTGGATTATGGCTATTGTGTCTATCCGCGCCGCTTCGATTATGCGGGACATCCTGAAGCCGGAAGAGTCTGGGAATGGGAGGAGAAGCATCTGGATGACGTGTTCGAAAGGCTTGGCGGAAATCTGGACGGAGGCGGTCCCGGAGCCATGAGGCGTATTCCGCAGGAAGACCTTGACGAACTCAAGCGTATCTTCGACGAGACCGGAGCTACGGAAAGAATGGAAAAAGTACGTGCCGCCGGATTGAGAAAGGCTGCGGAGATGGGCCTTACCGAAGAAGAATTCATGCAGAAAATATATACGGATAGCGATCCGAAACACTTAAACCGATAGCCCTCAATGATTTACGAAGGCAAACAAAAAATCTGGTCAGACTACCAGAAAGACGTTCCGGACGATCACTATTTTTACGTCCGCAGTTGCATCAGACAGAGTTTTTTCCCGGCTTCCGAGGCGGCCTTCCTGAAGATTACCAGACAGGAACTGGGCAAGGATATATTTGAGACAGAGCATCATACGACATGCGGAGGCATTGCCTATCACTCGGATACCATCCCGCAGGAAACAGCGATGACAATCATAGCACGTCAGTTCGCATTGATGGCGAAATACGGCTATGAAAACTATGTCTGCTCCTGCATCACCTCCTTCGGACTCTACTGCGAGACGATGGAGACTTGGCGCGAGTTTCCTGAACTGGAGGCAAAGGTGCGCGAAAATCTTTGGAAGACCTGCAAACTCGAATTCGCCAAACCTAAAGTCCTCGTCCACGCCAGCGACCTGATCTACAAATACCGCAATCTCATCGCCGCGCAGGCGAAGCATAAACTTGTCAATGTCCATACGGGGCGCCCTCTCCGCGTCGTGGAGCATATCGGCTGCCATTATTCCAAGATGTTCCCTTCCAAGGGTGTCGGCGGGGCTGAATATCCTTATGTCCTTGTCGGAATGATAGAGGCATGGGGAGGCGAAATCATTGACTATCCGGAGAGACGTCACTGCTGTGGATTCGGTTTCCGCCAGTATCTCGTAAAGGGTAACCGCGGATATTCATTGTCCAATACCTACAAGAAATTCGAGAGCATGGAGCCGTACCAGCCGGACCTTATCATTACCAACTGTCCGGGGTGCCCTTATTTCCTCGACAGATGGCAGTATGTCATCGCCGAATCCACCGGCAAGACCTATGGAGAGAACGGACACGGAATTCCTGTTCTGACCTACGAGGAGGTTGCAGGACTGGTGCTCGGATATGATCCGTGGGATCTGGGCCTTCAGACCCATCAGGTCGGCCCGGAACCGCTTCTGGACAAGATGGGTATCGAGTATGACCCTGCCCGCAAGTTCCTCGGTAAAGATGGCAAGGATATCGGACGTCCTGAGTCCTGCATGTATTTGAAGTAGTTACGAACATAGTTATGAAAAATAATATTCTTATTATAGGCGGAGGTCCTGCGGGACTCGAAGCGGCATCAGGACTTCAGAGGCTGGGGTACAATGTCATATTGATAGAAAGGTCGTCCATGCTTGGCGGTCATCTTGCGTCCTGGGACAGATTGTTCCCTGACGGAGTTTCTGCCCGCGGGACACTGAAAGGTCTGCTTGCACAGATGGACGGCGTCAAGTGCTTCACTGATACGGAAGTACGCTCCATCAACAGGCTGGAGAAATCTTATAATGTCATCCTTTCCAATGGTATCACGGTGCTTGCCGATGCGGTGCTGGTGGCCAGCGGTTTCGACCTTTTCAAGGCCGAAAAGAAGGAGGAATACGGCTACGGAATCTACGACCATGTAGTTACCAATGCCGATTTGGAGGCATGGTTCAATGCCGGTCCTGATTCCGACACCAGGATTGACAAGCCTAAAAGAATCGGTTTCGTTCATTGTGTCGGCTCGCGTGACGAGAAGTCGGGATGCCGTTCATGCTCGAAGGTCTGCTGCGCTACGGCCGTCAAGCAGGCTTGCGAGATGAAGCAGGCTTTTCCTGACGCACAGGTGTATTGTTTCTACATGGACCTGAGAATGTTCGGCCGTCACTACGAGGACCTCTATCTCAGTGCACAGAAGGATTACAGTGTGCGTTTTATCCGTGGACGCGTTGCGGAAGTATCTGAAAATGTGGATGGAAGCCTTTTGGTGAAAGCTGAAGATACCGTTGCCGGAAAGCCGTTGAAAGTGACGCTCGACCTGCTTGTGCTGATGGCCGGAATGAGACCTTCGGCTGCCGGAAAGAGAGTCGGAAAACTGTTGGAAATGCCAATGGAAGAGGACGGCTTCTTTGCCGTGCGTGACGGTATTCTGGCAGGACAGCGCAGCGGATTGCCTGGAGTTTTCCTTGCAGGTGCCGCTACCGGTCCGAAGACATTGCCGGAAACAGTTGCTGAGGCCAGGGCTGCTGTCGTAGAAATTGACAGATACTTGTCCGACATATTTCCTGATGTTAAAAATTACAAGACTTTGGTTCGAGAAAGATGGTAGATTTCGGTTTCGGTCTGGTTCCAAGTTCCAGAATCAATCTTGACTTGTTCGACAGGGAAAAGTTCGAAGAGTTGGCTGCAATTGAGCCTGATGTGCGCAAGTGTATGGCCTGCGGAAGTTGTGCTGCAGTATGTACGGCCGGAAAGTTCGTGCGCACCAGCGTCAGGGAAGCCGTTGAGGAACTTTTCAATGCCCATCCGGATAAGGCTCTTGACCTTTTGAAGTCGTGCCAGTTGTGCGGAAAATGCACAATGGTCTGTCCGCGTGGCATAAACACTCGTCATCTTATCCTGTCTATCGCTAAAATCTACGGAACTAAATGATACCATTATACATATTGCCGCTTCAGACTGCGCCGGAAGTCATTGACAGAATCCCTTCCGGATATAGCAATTTCGTGATTCCGTTCGTTGTCGGCATCAGTTTTATGCTGATTTGGCTGACTGTCGGACTTTTCAGGCTTATGGCTAAGATTCCTGCCCGGGACAGACGCCGGCTCTGGAAGTCATTCTTCATCCCCAAGATTGCACTCAAGAATATCAGGGACCTGTTCTGCGACTGTCTTTTCCATACCAAAATCTGGAAACGCGAGCCGCTGCTGGGTTATATGCATTCCGCGATTGCATTCGGATGGTTCATGCTCATTGTCCTCGGACATCTCGAGGTGGCTCTGTTCGTTCCGAAGCATCTTGCCTGGACGGACGGCGGTCTATTCTATCCGATTTTCTATCGTTTCTTCGTCTGGATTAATCCCGGTCATGTCTCGCTGAGGGGCTGGT
This sequence comes from Bacteroides sp. CAG:770, assembly GCA_000435075.1. Classification (GTDB taxonomy): domain Bacteria; phylum Bacteroidota; class Bacteroidia; order Bacteroidales; family UBA932; genus Cryptobacteroides. The sequence goes on from FR890652.1 coordinate 40,027, forward strand.
TCTTCTTTTTCCTGATGGACTTCTTCCTGCTTTATGTGCTTACCGGAGTCGGCATGGCCATCTTCAAGAGGTTCAGGTCCATAGTCCTCGGTATGAGACATACTACCAAGCCGTCATTGGCTGACCGTATAGCACTGTATAGCCTCTGGCTGATTTTTCCGCTCCGCCTCCTGGCCGAGAGTTTCACGGCCGACCTCAGCGGCGGCAGTTTCCTGACGGTTCCGGTCAATATGCTCTGGCATTGGATTTTCGGTAACAATCTGTATTTCATGCCGGTATGGTGGGCGTATTCCATCTGTCTGGGCCTTTTCTTCGCGGCAATGCCGTTCAGCCGTTACATGCATATCCTTACCGAAGTGCTGTGGATTTTGTTGCGCAATGCCGGTATCCAGCCGAGCCATCCCCGCAAGGGTGTCGCTGAAGCTGAGATTTATGCGTGCTCAAGCTGCGGCCTGTGTCTGGATGCGTGTCCGATGAATGTCCAGAAGAAGAATCTGAAGTACTCGTCGGTCTATTTTATTCGTTTTCTGCGTCGTCATAACGAGAAGAAAATCAATGATATAGCGGATAAGTGCCTGATGTGTGACAAGTGCCACGCCCTGTGCCCTGTCGGTGTCGATGCGCCAGCGCTCCGCCGCGCGCAGAGGGCCACTGTCAATGATTCTTTGTGCTACGATTATTCGTATCTCCAGAACCGCGTACCTGCACCTGAAGCCAATGATATTGTCAATGTTGCCGCCGGTGTTTCTGATGCGCCTGAGGTGATGTATTTCGCCGGATGTATGACCCATCTTACTCCGCGGATCATCAAGTCCGTGGAGAAGGTTTTCAAGGCTGCTTCCGTCAATTATATTTTTGCCGACCGTGACGGCGGCATCTGTTGCGGCCGTCCTCTCATGTTGGCCGGCAAGACTTCTGCTGCACGTGAAACCATCTCTGCCAACCGCAAGATGATTCTGGATTCCGGTTGTCGCACATTAGTTCTCTCCTGTCCGATTTGTTATAAGATTTTTAAGGATGAGTATAACCTGAAGGGGATAGAGGTTCTTCATTATACGCAGTATATCAAGCGTTTGGTCGAGCAGGGCAGACTGAAACTGTCTTCTTGTGATGAGCGTCTTGTCTATCACGACCCGTGTGAACTTGGCAGAGGCTGTGGTGTTTATGAAGAGCCACGCAATGTGCTTTCCCAGGTGGGCACTCTGGTCCCTGCCGCCAAGGAAGGTGACGAGAGCATCTGTTGCGGCGGCAGTCTGGGCAGCCTGACCCTGGATGCCCGTGACCGTGCCAAGATTACCGAGTCCTCCTTGGCCAATCTCGTAGCCAACAACCCTCAGACCATAGTCACAGCCTGCCCTCTCTGTCTCATGACCTTCTCCGGTCCCGCCCTCGACACCGTTTCCCATAAATCCGGTGAAGAAGCAACCGACGTGAATGTCAAGGACTTCGCCGAAGTCATTTCGCAGAGGGTGTAGAGGGAGTGTGGTGGCATTGACAAGTTTGTTCTGATTTGCTTGCAATGGATGTTATATTTGCGTAACTTGTCGTTCTTGAACTATTATTCTGACATTGATATGATTGTATATGAAGACTCCAAAAAAGGTTTTGTCGAAGATGTCAAGTCGAACTGCATAGCAGACAGAATTGCGGACAAGATACGTGAGCATGGAATAAATGCTGGACAGGAAAGGGAATATGTTTCTTGGCAGAATTCCTTGCAGTTTATGCGTAACATAGTGGATGATAATGAGATTGACGACGATGTCAAGATTGCCATAGAATATAGCATTCCATTGACATCCAAACGTGTGGATTTTATTATCAGCGGTGCTGATTCCGACAACCATGACAATGTTGTTATCGTAGAACTCAAACAGTGGCAGAAAGCGGAAGTCGTTGACGATGATATGCACTATTGCGTGAAAACCTTTGTAGGGGGAAATGACAGAATTGTGTGTCATCCGTCGTATCAGGCATATTCGTATTCTTGCTTTATCAGAAACTATTCTCAGACTGTGTTGGATAAGGGTATTAATTTGGTGCCTTGCGCATATCTCCATAATTATGATCCTAAGTTCAAACCGAATCTGTCGAATTCCATTTATAGGGAATGGGTTGGAGAAGCACCATTTTTCGTAAGGGACGAAGCGGAAGTTTTTTCTGCATTCATCAAGAAATATGTTACACGTAAGTCTTCTGATGGAGATCTGTTGTATAAAATTGATCATGGAAGGCTAAAACCGACAAAGGCTTTACAAGACTCGCTGGCCTCAATGGTTAAGGGTAATAAGGAATTTATGCTTCTTGATGAACAGGCCGTTTGCTATGATATGTGTCTGAAGACCATGGCTAAGTGTAAGGAAGATGGTAGGAAAAGAACCATTATTATTCAAGGCGGCCCAGGAACTGGCAAGTCTGTTCTTGCAGTCAATTTGTTGATGGAGTATATCAGTAAAAGCCTCAATGCGAGTTATGTGACTAAAAACAGTGCTCCGAGAAAAGCTTTCTTGTCGCTTTTGACAAATTCGGATGCTAAAAAACTGGTCAATATAAAGCAATTGTTCCGATCTCCTTTCGGCTTGTCTAATGTGCCGTGTAACACCTATGATTGTCTGATAGTGGATGAAGCACATCGGCTTGTCAAGAAAATGTATGGGGACTGGAATGGAGAAAATCAGGTTAAGGAGTGCATTTCTGCGTCATTGTTGAGCATTTTCTTGTTGGATGAAGATCAGGCTGTTACAAATAAAGATATCGGGTCGGTCGATGAAATCAGAAAATGGTGTGTCGCACTTGGTTCGATCTTGAAGATGCCTGAGGAGGCTAATCTTGTTTCTCAGTTCAGATGCAATGGTAGTGATGCCTATATACAGTTTGTTGACGATGTTCTTCAGCGAACTGGAGAAAGTGTGTCTGTTGATTTGAGTGAACTTAATTTTGACTTTAGGGTGTTTGACAATGCTTCAGACCTTCGTGAGGCGTTGCGTAAGAAGAATTCTGTCAATAACAAGTCTCGAATGGTGGCGGGTTATTGTTACGACTGGAATGTCAAACATGGCAGAGGTGAATATGATATTTTGCTTCCTGGTGGTTTTCGGGCTAAGTGGAATCTTGAGAATGATGATATTTGGGCTATTAATCCCGAATCATTTGAAGAGGTCGGATGCATACATACGGCACAAGGTCTTGAATTCGACTATGTAGGGGTTCTTATCGGCAAAGACCTCAGATATGACACTAATTCCGGTAATGTCATTACAGATAAGTCCAGAATATCTAAAGACGATAAATCCTCGGGTATAAGAGCTATTAACGATGCACAAGCCAGAAGACTGATACTGAATACGTACAAGACGTTGTTGACGCGAGGTCAGAAGGGGTGCTATGTTTATTGTGAGGATCAGGCTCTGTCTGAATATATGAAGAGGAAAGCTGGTCAAATCTGAATCAAATAGAAGGGAACTCGATGCATTCAACTGTGGTCTATCGTGTTGAGGTTCCCTTTCCGTACTATCACATACTCGTTTTCATACGGCTTCTCTTCAGACAGTCGTTTTGTCCTGAATGTCTGATACTTGATTTTTAGAAGATTCTTTACTCTGGAGTCTTCGAACATTGCTGCTACCGATCCGAAGTAAAAATGTTCATGGGTGTCTTTGACCTCCACATGAATGATTGTTCTATTGTGTTTCAACATACGCTTGCTTTTACAAATATAGTATGATTTCTACAAATATTCTGTAAAAGTTGATTTTTTATTTTGGCTGCATCTACAAAAATAATATATTTGTGGAAAATTTGTCGGATTTGCTTGTCATGGAAGCAGAGCTTGCTGTATAAATATGTTGATTGTCAATGAATGTGTGATTATGGGTAATGGACGTGAAAGGAATATATATTTGGTTGAATCTTGCCATAAACAGATTAAGGTTGAGATAAAGTATGAAGAGTATGTGGCATCTTCTGCTTTGGCTGTGTCTTTATATGCCAGACCAGATGAATTATATGAGATAGAGGATGAGAATCTTTGTACTGAGGAAGTCAATGTCTTCAGTGAGTTATATGCTGTAATTACAGTTAACCTCCCGGATTCTGTTCTGCTTCCGGCTGGTGTCCAATATGTTGATGTCAATAATTATCCATGGATATGTGACTGGTTGATTGACAATAAAATTGCGGAGCCTACAGAATATTCAGCCAGAAGCGGTTTTTGCGTTTATCCGGCAATGAAGTTTAATAGGAATTGTGCAGATGATATGTGATTGTCTCCGTTTTACAGATGCTGTCCGATATCTTGTGAAAAGCCTTGGAAGTAAGGGATTATTTATTAATTTTGGTTCGTGAATCAGAGCGGTTCATATTGATGTTTCGTTATTGTAATGTAATGAAAATCAATGATGTATAAATCATTCTTGCAGTTTGCGCCCAGTGCTGTCTTTGCTTGCGAAACCGGGGTTCTTGCGGAATGAAAATTAAACGCGCTACTCTGAGGTTATGAACGAAATCGAAAAGGTTCTGCAGAAGTTAAGAGACACTAAAGCACTTGAATTTGGAGTCGGAGCATTGAAGAAAGTTCCGTCAATGTTTGAAAAATTTTTTCCTGGAAAGACGGCTGTTGTCGTGGCCGATAAAATCACATACGACATAGCTGGTGAAACTGTTTATAATTGTCTTAGGAGTGCAGGAATCAGTACGGAGCCGTCATTCATTTTCACGGACCCTGGTCTCTATGCCGAATGGACATACTTGGAACAGTTGGAATCTTATCTGAAAGAACGGGATGCCATCGCTGTCGCTGTTGGCGTAGGTGTCATCAATGACTTGACGAAGCTGGCTTCCAGCCACCTGAACAGGAGATACTTAATAGTCGGAACTGCAGCGTCAATGGATGGTTATACTGCTTATGGCGCGTCCATTACTTATCATGGCAATAAGCAGACATTTGACTGCCGTGCGCCTATCGGGATGGTGATGGACCCTGCAATAGCAGCCAAGGCTCCCAACAAGATTACAGCCTCAGGTTATGGAGACCTTATCGCCAAAATCCCTTCCGGAGCGGATTGGATAATCGCTGATGGTGTAGGCAGTGAAAGCATTGACAAATTCGCTTTTTCTCTGGTCCAGAGAAATCTTAATGAGGCATTGGCCGATCCTGATGCGATAGCATCTGGGGATGTTACGGCTGTCGGAAAACTGGCTTATGGATTGATAATGAGTGGATTTGCCATGCAGTCAATGTTGTCGAGCCGTCCGTCTTCAGGTGCAGAACATCTCTTTAGCCACTATTGGGATATGGAAGGTCTGTGCTATAATGGCAGACATGTGTCTCATGGATTTAGCGTGGCTGTCGGTACTCTGGTGTCAGTAGCTTGTCTTGAGTATCTTCTGAACAAGGATTTTTCAATGTTTGACATTGACAATGCTGTATCCCGTTGGCCTGAGTGGGAGTCGATGGAGGCGATAATCCGGGATGTATTTGCCGGAATGCCTGACCATCTTGCAAGAGGCCTTGCCGAAAGCCGGTCCAAATACATTGACAAGAATGGTGTGCGAAAGCAGCTTGAGGCGTTGAAAAATCATTGGCCGGAACTCAGGCAAGAGATTCAGAATCAGATTATTCCTTTCAATGATGTGCGTGAGCGTCTTAAACGCGCCGGCGCTCCTTATGAGCCCGAAATGATAGGCGTGAGCAGGGAAAAGCTCCGCACCACATTCCGTGCGATACCATATATGCGGAACCGGTTCACTAACATTGACCTGATCCACAGGGCAGGACTGATGGATGAGACCGAGGCTTATCTCTTCGGCGTGGGCGGGTACTTCGAGTGCTGAATGCGGAGACGATTATTTGCCATACCCATCTGCGTAAGAGTCTCCGGAGTCCCAGTCTTGATGCGTTTTCAGAGATTCCGTACGTTTGTTTTTCTGATTCCAGACTCAAGTGTCGGGACGGCGCCACATCTGATTTTGGAATTGGTTGGTTTACAGATAGTTATGTGATTTGGTGTGGATTACTGGCAAAAAAATTGCCGAAAATCCACATTGGAAATAAATGGTATCTGATTATCAATGTGTTATTAGGGTGGCCGTGGCGTCTTCCCGGTGCTACGGCTAAACGCGAAATTGCATTCCGCGCAAATCCACTCGTAACCGCACAAGTCTGCTTGCGGCCGAAATTCAAAAAATGGGATATTTTTGGGGATACTAAATAGAAAAAGTGGCTTACGGGTATCTGTAAGCCACTTTCCTGCGGAGAGAGAGGGATTCGAACCCCCGGACCCGTTAAGATCAACGGTTTTCAAGACCGCCGCATTCGACCACTCTGCCATCTCTCCAAAGTCGAATTTTATTTCGCCCGCTTCATCTTTTCGGTGAAGTGGATTGCAAAGGTACGCATATTTTTGGAAAAAACAAGAGGGCGGGCCGAAAAAATAAGAAAATTTCGTATCTTTGAAAAGATTTGCGGAGAGAGAGGGATTCGAACCCCGAACCCCGAGCGCTGAACCCCGAACAAAATAACACTGAATAATTATGCTATCATTTCCATTACTACTTGCCGTGCTGCTGCAATTGCAGCCGATGCAGATGCTCCGCGAAGACAACGACAGAGCCGGAGTCAATACGCATCCTTATGAATTCAGGACAATGCCGGTGACACAGGCGCCGAAAGGATATGAGCCGGTGTATATAAGCCATTATGGAAGACATGGCTCCAGGACAGACTGGGGACTTGGAAACTACACCTATGTCATTGAAATACTGGAAAAAGCAGAGAAAGAAGGACTCCTGACAGAAGAGGGGAAAGAACTGCTGAACGAAACTAGGACTGTGGCAGAAGTGCACCATGGCGCTGACGGGCATCTTACACGACTCGGCGAGTGGGAGCACAGGGAATTGGCTGACAGGATGTTCGAAAATTATCCGCAAGTATTCAAGAAAGGGAGCGGACTCATACGCGTGGAGTCCAGCACGGTGCACCGCTGTCTCGTCAGCATGGCTAACTTTACGGGAGAACTGATAAGACGCCGCCCTGGCCTGAAATTCGAGATAGACAGCGACGACGTGATAATGAAATATGTCAGCGACCACCCGTCAGAACACATCCGCGAGGCTTCTGGAATTATGTTGGAACCGCTTAGGAAAGTGCCTACCGACACCGTTCAGGTAATGAAAAACCTGTTCACGGACCCAGTTGCCGCCAGAAAAATAGTGGACAACATTGACAAATTCCAGGAAAAAATCTGGGGTGTCGCACGAATCGCCAGATCCTCCGGCATTGACGCGAACGTTTACAGGCACCTGCCGGAAGACGTAATCTACAAATGGTGGGACTACAACAACCGCGAACTGTATATACGCCAATGCAATTCCGTCGAATTCGGAGCGGAAAGGATGAAAAGCATAAAGCCTCTTGTCAATGATATTGTGAAAAAAGCTGACGAAGCCCTGTCCACAGGCCGCTATGCCGCCGATTTGAAATTCGGACACGACTACCCGCTGCTTTCACTCGCAAGTTACCTGCATCTCAGCGGCGTAGGAGATGTCGTGTCATTCGACGAAATCCCGACCAGGTGGAACGACCCGATGAACATCCCGCTTGCATCCAACCTGCAGATAATATTCTACAGGAGCAAAAAATCGCAGGACATTCTGGTAAAATTCGTATATAACGACGAAGAGCGCACGATTGCGGGACTCGAACCGGTATCAGGCGTTTACTACAAATGGAATGATGTCAAGAACTTTGTCAATGACAGAAGAGATTAACATTACACACTACCAATATAATCATGATGAAAAGAAGAATTTTGGCGATTGCATTCGCCGCTGCGTCAATGCTGGCCTTTGCATTTGCCGCAGATGCCGGACAGCCGGAAAAAGACGGAATCGTATTCCACGATGCCACGGAATTTATGATCGGCGGAAAAGCCACGCAGGAGACATTGACCCCTTACGACAGGCTTCCGGCCTCTTATGAGAAGACTACAAGACCGGATCTTTGGCATCACGGCCTTCAGTCAGCTGGCGTTTACGTGCGTTTCCGCACTGATTCCCCGATTATCAAGGCCAGATGGACCTCGCTTTTCGAAATGGAAATGAACCATATGGCGCCGTCCGGAATCAGAGGCCTTGACCTGTATGTTCTCGACGAAGGCAAATGGTACTTTACTGGTGTCGGCAGGCCGACGAAAGGCCAGAAAACCACGGAGTCCGTACTTGTGCAGGACATGGACCGCAAGGAACGTGAATATATGCTTTATCTGTCGCTGTATGATGGCGTTACGTCACTTGAAATCGGTGTTGACAAGAACAGTATCATTGACAAGCCTCAGGTTGACAGCCCTAGAAGAGGGTGCCCGATAGTGATGTACGGCACAAGTATTCTCCAGGGAGGCTGCGTTTCGCGTCCTGGAATGGTAAATACATCATTGATAGAGAGAGCCCTCGACATCGAGGTTATCAATCTTGGCTTCAGCGGCAACGCTCTCCTCGACCTGGATATCGCCCAGTTGATGGCATCAGTGGAAACACCTGCTCTCTATGTGCTGGACTATGCTCCGAACTGCAAGGCTGACCGCATCGAGGCTCACAGTGTGGAATTTTTCCGCATCATCCGTGATGCGCATCCGGACGTGCCGGTAATTATCGTGGAGCATCCGCTTTGCCCGACAATGCGTCTGAACCATGCTGAGCGCGAGGATATAATCGCAAGAAACAATGCCCAGAAAGCGTTCTATGAAACGCTCCGCAGGGCAGGAGAGAAACGCGTATATTATGTTTCCGGCGACAAACTTCTGGATGAAATGAAGGAAGGTAACGTGGATGGAGTCCATTTCACTGACCTTGGAGTGACTTATTATGCCAAGGCACTCCTGCCGACAATCAAGAAGGCACTCAAGGCATCCCCGAACAAGCCTGTAAAATAATCCGGCCCCATCAAGTTGCGCGAGGGTCCCTCAAGTTCCCGCAAGTTTGACTGCCTGCGGCTCTTAGGGTAAAATGATTTTATAAAAATATTGCACTCCGGCTTTTTGGTTATGCCACGAATAAAGAGTATATTTGCGATGCTTTTGCAGCAGACACAGATATACTCTTTATTTATATATGAAAGTCGGAATCATTATGGGCTCTACAAGTGACTATGAAGTCATGTCGGGCGCAGAAGAAATGCTAAAAACACTCGAAATCCCATTCGAGAAGAAGGTCGTGAGCGCACATAGGACACCTGATCTTATGTACGAATACGCCAAAACTGCAAAAGACAGAGGCATAAGCGTCATTATAGCCGGAGCGGGCGGGGCGGCCCATCTTCCGGGAATGGTCGCAGCCATGACTACACTACCAGTAATCGGAGTCCCTGTGAAATCACGCGCTCTTAACGGACTCGACTCTCTCCTTTCCATAGTACAGATGCCAGGCGGCGTGCCGGTCGCTACGGTCGCAATCAACGGAGCCAAGAATGCAGCATTGATAGCCGCATCCATACTTGCGCTTCAGAGCGAGGACATCGCACGCAAGTTGGAGAAATTCCGACAAGATCAGACGGATTCTGTACTCAAGGCTGAAATCTGATAGAAGAATCCAAAAATCTTAACAAATGACTAAAAGAATCGGCATAATAGGAGGTGGGCAACTCGGTCTTATGATCGCAGAGGCGGCTCACCGCCAAGGTGCTTCCGTTTATGCACTTGACCCTGATTCTGATGCTCCCGCATTCGCTGAATGTGACGGGCATATAATCGCTGAATACGACGACTTGGCTGCCCTGGAGAACCTCGGCGACATGACGGACGTCCTCACCTATGAATTCGAAAACGTACCGGGTGACATTCTTCGTCATCTGGAAGGAAAATACAGTATCCCTCAGGGAATTGCGCCGCTTTTCGACTCCCAGGACCGCTTGCGCGAAAAGAACAACGCCAAGCGCCACGGCCTCCCGGTTCCGGAATATATTCCGCTGCCGGCGTGCACCGCAAGCGAGGACTGCGCAGAAGTGCCTGACGGCAGTGGCGAAGGTCAATGCGGGTGTGTACGTCCGATGACGGATGCCGACAGGTACGCTGAACTCCGTGATGCTGTCAGGATTATCGGCATGCCTTGCGTCCTGAAAACCAGAAGGCTGGGATATGATGGACATGGCCAGGCAGTCATCCGGGAAGACAAAGACATCGAAAAAGCAGCTGAACTGCTCCACGTTCCATGCATATTGGAAGCCTTCGTTCCGTTCGACTACGAATGCAGCGTCATCATGGTGCGTGACGGCAAGGACACAATCCACTTCCCGATAGGCCGCAACGTCCACAAAGGCGGAATCCTCGACCTGTGCGTCGTCCCTGCCGAAACCCTCTATGCCGGAGAAGAACCGATGCCGACAGAACTTTGCTCCCGCATTGTCAATGCCTGTGAACATTTTATGGAAGGCTGTGACTACAAGGGCATTCTGGCGATAGAACTGTTTATCAAGGGCAACGATTTCGTATTCAACGAAATGGCTCCGAGGCCTCATAACAGCGGGCACTACACCATCGAAGGATGCTCCTCATCACAATACGATGAACTCTGCAACTTCCTCCTCGGAAAGACATTGGCACAGCCTCGCCTTCTGTGTCCTACGATAATGAAAAACATTCTGGGACAGGACCTTGAGGCCACGTGGAAAATCATTGACAGGGCCTATGCCGAGCATTGGACGAATCCTTCGGCAGGTGCAGTCTCGAATACCGCGAAGCGCGACAACGCGTATTGCGGCGAGGCGGGGAAAGGTGTTTTTGTCCACATTTACGGAAAGACGGTATCTCGTCCGAAACGCAAAATGGCACATATAACCTACGTCCCGATGACATTGACAAAGTTCGAAAAGGACTGGGCTGACAAGTTCGTGAAATAAACATTGCCCCACGGGTAAAGGCCCGGCCGGGGCTGAAAATATTGGAAATTGACAAACAAAATATAACGATGGCAAACAATTACCGGATTTTTGTTGAAAAATATCCTGAATTCCAGGTTGAGGCCGCAAGCCTCAGGGCTGAGCTGAATGAGAATCTCCAGCTTGACCTCAAATCACTGAGACTTCTGAATGTCTATGACCTCTTCGGCTTCACGCCGGAACTTCTCGAAAAGAGCCGCTACAGCGTCTTCGGAGAAATCGTCACTGACAATGTTACCGACGAGTGTGACCTGACGGGAACCAAGTACATCGCAGTCGAGTTCCTCCCGGGACAGTTCGACCAGAGGGCCGCTTCCGCTGTTGACTGTGTGCATCTTATTGACCCTAAGGCAGATGTGCACATCAAGAGTTCCAAACTGATTATCCTTTCAGGAGAAACTGACGAAGAGACAGTCGCAAGAATCAGGCATTATTATATCAATGCCGTCGAGTCCAGGGAGAAGGACCTTACCAAACTGACTGATACTGAGATTGCTTCTGTCAAGCCGGTACCGGTACTTGACGGATTTACCGGGATGACCGAGGCTGACCTGGAGCCGTTCTGCCGCAAGATGGGCCTGGCAATGAATGCCGATGACCTTCGCGAAGTGGTGAAATACTTCACTGAGGAAGGCCGTGAACCTAATGAGACTGAGCTCCGTATCCTCGATACATACTGGAGTGACCATTGCCGTCACACCACCTTCACCACTGAACTGGAGGAAATCGGGGTAGAGGAGTCTTTCATGAAGGAAGACATTGACGGAACTCTGAATCTCTATCTCAAGATGAGAAAAGAGCTCGGCCGTGAGAACAAGGGCCTTAACCTCATGGATATGGCTACTATCGGAGGCAGATATCTCCGCAAGGCAGGTCTGCTCGACGATATGGAAGTCAGCGAGGAGAACAATGCATGCAGCATTTATGTAGATGTGGATGTGGACGGAAGACTTGAGAAATGGCTTCTCATGTTCAAGAACGAGACTCACAATCATCCTACTGAAATCGAACCGTTCGGAGGTGCCGCCACCTGTCTTGGCGGTGCAATCCGTGACCCTCTTTCAGGCCGTTCATATGTTTACCAGGCAATGCGTGTTACAGGTGCAGGCGACATCTACAAGCCTGTTGCCGAGACACTTCAGGGCAAGTTGCCACAGCGCGTGATTACCAAGAAGGCCGCTCACGGATATTCCAGCTACGGTAACCAGATCGGTCTCGCCACAACCCATGTAAGAGAAATCTATGACGAGGGATATACGGCAAAACGTCTTGAGGTAGGTGCTGTCGTAGGAGCCGTGAAGGCTGACAAGGTCCGCCGCGAATCACCAGCCCCAGGCGATGTGGTCCTCCTTCTCGGAGGTCGTACAGGCCGTGACGGTATCGGTGGTGCAACCGGTTCATCCAAGGAACACACGGAGGAGTCACTTGAGACATGCGGAAGTGAGGTCCAGAAGGGAAATGCCCCTGAGGAGAGAAAACTCCAGAGATTGTTCCGTCGCCCGGAAGTGACAAGGCTCATCAAGAAGTCCAATGATTTCGGTGCAGGCGGAGTGAGTGTCGCAATCGGTGAGCTTACCGATGGTCTCGACATTTATCTCGACAGGGTTCCGGTAAAATATAATGGACTCAATGCTACTGAACTTGCCATCAGTGAGTCTCAGGAGAGAATGTCTGTCGTTGTCGAGGCTAAGGACGAGGCAGAGTTCATGGAATATTGCCACAGCGAGAACATCGAAGTTACTCATGTTGCGGATGTTACTGACACTGAGCGCATGAGAATGTACTATAACGGAAAGGTCGTAGCAGACCTCCAGAGAAAATTCATTGACAGCGCAGGTGCAAAGCATTACGCAAAGGCAAGAATCGCTGCTGTAGAGGAGAAGAATCCGTTCGAAAGGAAAGTAGAGGGCGAGTCGCTTAAGGAAAAGCTCGTGAATAACTTGAGCGATGCCAACGTGGTGAGCCAGAAGGGATTGATAGAGATGTTCGACTCTACCATCGGCCGCTCTACAGTCCTCATGCCTTATGGTGGAGAACTTCAGCTTACCGAAACGCAGGTTTCAGTGCAGAAACTCCCTACAGACGGTTATACCGATACCGCGAGCATGATGGCATTCGGCTTCAATCCTGTGATTTCCAAGTGGAGCCCATACCACGGCGCCGCATATTCAATGATTGAGGCCTGCGCCAAAGTAGTTGCTGCCGGCGGCCATTTCGAGAAGATGAGATTCTCCTGCCAGGAGTATTTCGAGAGAATGACCCACGAGCCTGCGGTCTGGGGCAAGCCGATGAGTGCGCTCCTCGGTTCACTGAAGATGCAGATCGCGCTCGGACTGCCGTCTATCGGCGGAAAAGACTCGATGAGCGGAACCTTCGAGCACATCAATGTCCCTCCGACATTGATCTCCTTCGGTATCACTACTGTCAATGCAGGTAATGTCATTTCTCCTGAACTGAAATGGGAAGGCAACAAGCTCTGGCTTGTAAAACATACTCCGCTCAAGAACTATATGCCTGATGTGGAACAGCTTAAGCGCAACTGGGCATTCGTCGAGGAGCAGATTGAAAAGGGTAATGTGGTTTCTGCATGGGCTGTCGGCTTCGGCGGCGTTGCGGAAGGCCTCTGCAAGATGTCCTTCGGAAATTCATTCGGAGTGGATGTCAATGTCGCTGATGGAGACCTCTTCAATTACAGCTACGGTTCAATCATCATCGAAACCGAATCTGACATTGACTTCGAAAATGCACAGTTACTCGGTGTGGTTACTTCAGGCGTTGACGGAAATATTCGTATCAATGGCAAGAATATCCCGATGGATGCTCTGGTCGAGAGCGCATTTGACCGTTACGAGAAGGTTTATCCTGCAACGAGCACTCCTGACATGAAGCGTCTCCTGCCTAAGGGAATGGAAGGCGTCAAGCCGTTCAAGGCCAAGAAGCAGGATCTCAGATACAAGGGCGAGAAAATAGCGGAGCCGGTGGCATACCTGCCGGTGTTCCCTGGAACAAACTGCGATTACGATACAGCAAAGGCATTCCGCAAGGCAGGCGCGAAGGTGAAGATGAGCGTGTTCCGCAATCTTACCGAGCAGGATGTGTTCGACTCCATCGATGAGATGAAGCGCAACATTGACGAGTGCCAGATTCTCATGTTCTGCGGCGGATTCTCTGCCGGCGACGAACCGGACGGAAGCGGCAAGTTCATTGCCAATGTCCTTAACAATGAGAAGATTGCGGCTGCTGTCGAGGCTCTCATCGCACGCGGCGGTCTCATCCTCGGAATCTGTAACGGATTCCAGGCCCTCGTCAAGTCGGGACTTCTTCCTTACGGACATCTCGGCTGTGTGACCAAGGATTCTCCGACATTGTTCAGAAACGATATCAACAGGCATATCTCACAGATTGCGTTCACCCGCGTCGCAAGTGTCAATTCACCTTGGCTTGCAGGTATGAATATCGGTGATACCTATGGTATTCCTGTCAGCCACGGAGAGGGTAAATTCGTTGTCAATGAGGAACTTGCCAAGGAACTCTTCGCGAATGGCCAGGTTGCATTCCAGTATGCCGAGCCTATCGACGAAGATGTTACAATGCGTTCTCCGAACAACCCTAACGGTTCGTACTATGCAATCGAGGGTATCATCAGCAAGAATGGCCAGATTCTTGGAAAGATGGGTCACTCGGAGCGTTATGAGAACAATCTGTTCAAGAACATTGCTGCAAACCTTGAGCAGCCGCTCTTTGACAATGCAGTGAAATATTTCAGAGGAGAGTAATGGAAAAGACTCAAATGATCCATAACGGCGTTTCCAAAAAGGTATATGCCACTGATGAGCCTGACAAGGTCATCATCCAATATACTGACGCCATTACGGCATATTACAAGATAAAGAAGGCTCTTATCAAGGATAAGGGACTATACTGCAATGCTATCTCCAGCATGATTTTCAAACTGCTGGCCGATTCGGGAGTTCCTGTTCATTTCATTGAAAGAATCTCAGACACCGAGCAGATTTGCAGACGCGTGGACTCCATCGCCATGGAAGTCATTGTGAGAAACGTGATTGCCGGTTCGATGGCGCACCGCCTCGGAATGGATGAAGGGGTCGTTCCTGATGAGCCAGTGATAGATTTGTGCTACAAGTCCGAGGATTTGGGAGAGCCCCTCATCAATGATAGCCATGCCATCGCGCTTGGTCTTGTCAATAAGGCTGAACTTGCTGAGATTTACAGGCTTACGAGGAAAATCAATGATATTCTCGTTCCTGTGTTCCGTAAGATAGGCATCACTCTTGTGGACTTCAAAATCGAGTTCGGAAGACTACCTGACGGAACGATTATCCTTTCCGATGACATTACTCCGGACAGTGCCCGTTTCTGGGACATCGAGACAGGAATGAAACTGGACAAGGACCGTTTCCGTCACGACAATGGAAAGGTAGGTCAGGGCTACAATACTGTATATGAACGCCTTAAGGCTGAATTAAATGGCTGAATATGGAAATTAGAGATAAGATAATGAGCGGTATGGGCCTTGAAGGCGAGCCGTTCCGCGGACTGCATGAGGAGTGCGGCGTGTTCGGCGTATGGGGCGTGCAGGATGCGGCCGAGGTAACCTACTACGGCCTCCATTCCCTCCAGCACAGGGGCCAGGAAGGCTGCGGAATAGTTTCTGTCAATGCTGAAGGACATTTGCGCCGTGTGAAAGGCCTGGGCCTTGTCACCGAGGTGTTCAACAACAGCAATCTTTCTGAACTTCAGGGAGATATGGCTATCGGACATGTCCGCTATTCTACGAGCGGAGGCGGCGGAATCGAGAATGTTCAGCCGTTCCTGTTCAGACATAATTCAGGGGATTTCGCATTGGCACACAATGGAAACATTGTGAACTCTGATTTGCTCAGGCGCTATCTGGAGGACAAGGGAAGCCTTTTCCAGTCCACTTCAGACAGTGAAGTCCTGGCGCACCTTATAAAGAAGGATCCGCATGAGCGCAAGAAACCTCGTATCTATCCTATAATGGAGGCATTGAACATGATTGAAGGCGCTTTCGCCTTTGTCATCATGACTCAGAACAGGATTTATGCCTGCCGTGACAAATATGGCCTCAGACCATTGTCTCTCGGCAAGCTCGGGGACGGATATGTGGTCAGCAGCGAGACCTGCGCGTTCAGCACCGTCGGCGCAGAATTCATCAGGGACATTGAACCTGGTGAGATTATTACCATTGACCATCACGGTGTCAGGAGCAGCCGCTATTCCGAGTATCAGCGTCACGCCATGTGCGCGATGGAATATATTTATTTCTCGCGTCCGGACAGTGATATCGAAAATATGAATGTCCATACTTTCCGCAAGGAATCCGGAAAACTCCTGTTCAAGGAGTCTCCTATAGAGGCTGACATCGTTGTCGGTGTGCCTGATTCAAGTCTCAGTGCTGCAATGGGTTATGCTGAGGCGAGCGGTCTGCCGTATGAGATGGGACTCATCAAGAACAAGTATATAGGAAGGACGTTCATCCAGCCGTCACAGGCGATGAGGGACAAGGGCGTGAAGATGAAGCTTTCCCCTGTAAAGAGTATTGTGTCAGGAAAGAGGGTCGTGCTTATCGATGACTCGATTGTTCGCGGTACCACTTCCAGAAGAATCGTCAGGATGCTCCGTGAGGCCGGTGCAACCGAAGTCCATGTGAGGATAGCCAGCCCTATGATCAAGTTCCCTTGCTTCTATGGCGTGGACATCTCCACTTATGATGAACTGCTCTGTGCCAGAAGAACTTTGGATGAGGCCCGTCAGGCGATAGAAGCGGATACATTGGCCTTCCTTTCCGAGGAGTCCCTCTTCGAGGCCGGAAAGAGGAGTGACCTTTGTCTTTCATGCTTCAACGGAAATTATCCTACGGCCCTTTATGCCAGTTTCGATGAGGCTAACAAAGACGGCAAATTTTAGAAAATATAAAACATAAAATATTTACATCTATGGCAGTAGATTATGAAAAAGCGGGCGTAAGCCTTGAAGCCGGATACGATGTTGTAAGACGTATCAAGAAACATGTGGCTTCGACATCTCGTCTGGGCGTGATGGGTAACATTGGTGCATTCGGCGGAATGTTCGACCTTTCGGCTCTGAACATTAAGGAACCGATTCTCGTGAGCGGAACTGACGGTGTCGGAACCAAACTCAAACTCGCATTCGCGATGGACAAGCATGACACTATCGGCATTGACGCTGTCGCAATGTGTGTCAATGATGTTCTTGCTCAGGGTGCGGAACCTCTCTTCTTCCTTGATTATGTGGCAGTAGGAAAGAATATTCCTGCCAAGATCGAGGCTATCGTTTCAGGTGTCGCCGAGGGATGCCGTCAGGCTGGATGTGCGCTTATCGGAGGTGAGACTGCCGAGATGCCAGGTATGTATAGTGACGGAGAGTATGATATCGCCGGCTATACCACGGGAGTTGTCGAGAAGTCCAGACTCATTGACGGAACGAAGGTCAAGGTGGGTGATGTCCTCGTGGGAATCGCTTCTTCCGGTGTCCATTCCAATGGTTTCAGTCTTGTCCGCAAGATTTTCTCTGATGCGGCTCTCGATCTTCATAAGGTTTATCCTGAATTGGGTGACAAACCTCTCGGAGAGGTAGCATTGACCCCTACCAGAATTTATGTGAAACAGGTTCTGGATGTCATCAGGAACTGTGACGTCCATGGTGTTGCCCACATCACCGGCGGCGGATTCGATGAGAACATCCCTCGTATTCTTCAGGAGGGACAGGGTATTCATGTGGATGAGGGAACTTGGGAGATTCTTCCTATTTTCCGTTTCCTGGAGAAGCATGGCAATATCGAGCATCGTGAGATGTTCAATATCTATAACATGGGTGTCGGAATGGTGCTTGCCATGGATGAGACTGAGGCCCGGAAAGCTATTGACATTCTCGCATCTCATGGAGACAAGGCTACTGTCATCGGCCGTGTGACCGATACTCCGGGCGTGGATATCGCTCTGCTGTAATTTGGTGTGGCGGGTCATATTGTGGCCCGCATGCTTTTTTGTGGCGGTGTCTCCAAATGGAGACAAACCTCCATTTGCGCAGATATCAAGCAAGTTAGATAACTTGATAACTTGCGAAAAATGAATTAGTCGAATAGTTGTAATATAGTATTGAAATGAAAGCTTTAATCAGTGTTAGTGATAAGACCGGCGTGGTAGAATTCGCCAAAGGTCTGGTTGCTCTTGGATGGGAAATCCTTTCTACGAGCGGCACGATGAAACTCCTGAAAGAGTCAGGCGTTCCTGTTACAAGTGTTAGTGATGTTACCGGTTTTCCGGAAATCTGTGATGGTCGTGTGAAGACTCTCCATCCGAAAATCCACGGAGCTCTTCTTGCACGTCGTGACATTCCTGAGCACATGAAGGAACTGAAGGACAATGGCATTGACACAATCGACCTTGTCTGCGTGAATCTTTATCCTTTCCGCGAGACCATCGCGAAGCCGGATGTGACAATGGAGGATGCTGTCGAGCATATCGATATCGGAGGTCCGTCAATGTTGCGCAGCGCTGCCAAGAACTGGGAGTCTGTGACCGTTGTCTGCAATCCTGCTGATTATGAGACCATTCTCTCTGAGATCAAGGCTGACGGAAATACTACCCGTGAGACTCGTCTGAAACTTTCTGCCAAGGCCTATACTCATACTGCAGAGTATGATATGGCTATTTCTACATATATGCGTGCACAGGCAGGTCTTCCTGAGAAGTTGTTCCTCGAGTATGACATGAAGCAGGAACTTCGCTATGGTGAGAACCCTCATCAGGAGGCTAAGTTCTTTGCAAGTACTGTAAAGGAGCCGTTCTCTCTTGCAACAGCAGAGCAGCTTAATGGCAAAGAGTTGTCTTACAATAATATCCAGGATGCCAATGCTACTCTGAATATTGCCCGTGAGTTCGATGAGCCGTTCTGCGTGGGCGTCAAGCACATGAACCCTTGCGGAAGCGCTACAGGAAAGACTATCGCAGAGGCATGGAAGAAGGCTTATGAGGCTGACAAGACCAGTATCTTCGGCGGTATCGTGGCTGCCAACAGGGAGATTGACCTTGAGACTGCACAGATGCTCAAGCCTATTTTCCTCGAGATTGTCATGGCACCTTCTTTCGCTCCTGATGCTCTCGAACTTCTCTGCACCAAGAAGAATCTTCGTGTTCTGAAGGTCGATATGACTAAGGACAATGTTGTCCGCAAGCAGTATGTGAGCATGAATGGCGGTATGCTGGTTCAGGACAGGGATATCAATACCAAACCGGTTTCTGCTGACCAGTGTGTTACCGAGGCCAAGCCGACTGCAGGTCAGCTTGAGGATCTCGAGTTCGCATGGAAGATTGTCAAGCATGTGAAGTCCAATGCCATCGTGGTTGCCAAGAATGGTATGACTTATGGCGTCGGTGCAGGTCAGATGAACCGTATCGGTTCTGCTGAAATCGCTCTGAAACAGGCTCAGAATACATTGAAGGAAGAGGGTAAAGATATTATGACTGAGGGGCTTGTGCTCGCTTCTGATGGCTTCTTCCCATTCAATGACTGCGTGGCTCTTGCTGCAGAGTATGGTATCAAGGCTATCGTTCAGCCTGGCGGAAGTATCCGTGACGAAGATTCTGTAAAGCTTGCCAACGAGAAGGGTATCACCATGCTCTTCACCGGTGAGCGTCATTTCAAACATTAGTAGTTATGACTGATTGCAATATCCCGCACAGGGCCAAGGTCCTGGTTGTCGGAGGTGGCGGAAGAGAGCATGCCATCGTGGATGCTCTTTCCCGTTCATCCAGGGTGGAGAAGATTTTTTGTGCTCCGGGCAATGCCGGTATAGCACGTCAGGCCAAGTGTGTTCCGCTCGAGGATACTCAGGTGGATGAGCTTGCTGAATTCGCTGAGAATGAAGGCATTGACCTTACTGTCGTAGGCCCGGAGGTTTCTCTGGCTGCCGGTATCGTGGATGAGTTCGAGTCCCGCGGGCTGAAGATTTTCGGTCCTTCGAAGGCTGCTGCCCGTATCGAGTCCAGCAAGGATTTCGCCAAGTCGCTGATGGCCAAATACAATGTCCCTACCGCGGCTTACCGTACTTTTTCTGACTACAATGAGGCTCTTGCTTATGTCAATGCCGGAAAGCTTCCTATTGTGCTGAAGTATGACGGTCTTGCTGCCGGCAAGGGTGTTGTCGTAGCTGAAACTCTCGAGGAAGCTGATGCTGCATTGAAGGATATGCTTCTGGATGACAAGTTCGGTCACGGCAGGGTAGTGGTGGAGGAGTTCCTCACCGGTCCTGAGTTTTCTCTCCTTTGTTTTGTCAATGGTTCTGAGGTGGAGCCTATGGTTCTCGCCCAGGATCACAAGAGGGCTTTTGACAATGACGAGGGCCCGAATACCGGTGGCATGGGTGCCTATACTCCGCTTCCTTTTATCACTGAGCAGGATGAAGTTTATGCACTTGAGCATGTCATGAAGCCTATCGCTTCCGGCATGGTTTCAGAGGGAATTCCATTCCGCGGTGTGCTTTATGGCGGCCTTATGAAGACTCCTGACGGAATCAAGGTTATCGAGTTCAACTGCCGTTTCGGCGACCCTGAGACCGAGGTTGTCCTTCCTCGTCTGGAGTCGGATATTTTCGAGATTTTCTGGGCTGTTGCCAACAAGACTCCTATGCCTCTTACCAAGTGGTCTTCTGATGCTGTTCTCGGTTTCGTTCTTGCGTCCAAGGGTTATCCCGGTTCGTACAAGAAGGGTTTCGAGATCAAGGGTGTCGATGAGGTCCTCAAGGATCCTTCTGTCCGTGTTTATCACATGGGTACGTCTCTCAAGAAGTTTGAGGGCGAGGGTCATGAGGCTTTCGACAAGGCAGGTCATTCTCTTGTTACCAATGGCGGTCGTGTCCTGATGGTGCTTGCTTCTGCGCCGTCTCTGCAGGAGGCTCATGACAAGGCACTTGAGGCTGTCGGGAAGATCGATTGCGAGAATCTGTTTCATAGGACAGATATAGGGCATTGGGCATTTGAGGCGTGAGCCTCAAATACCCAATGCTCGTAACCCCCTCAATCCCCCTGGAGGGGGACGATCGGGGCTCCGTGCGCACCAACGCTCGGTGGCCGGCGCTTCGCTGTTCTCCGCCCGGCGTCTGAGGACCCTTCGTAACCCCCTCAATCCCATTCGTCCTTTTGGGACGTCTGTGGGCGGGACGGTGCCACGGGAGTGATACGGAAAGTAATGGTTATCAGGCTGTTATAAAATTGAGTGTGGATTTGTGGCTAAAAAATGGCCGTAAATCCACACTGATGCTAGAATGGTGTCTGATTATCAATGCGTTATGGTTTGTGGCGTGGCGCCGTCCGGCAAGACTGCTGGATGCATGTCCCTGCTTAACCGCATTGACGTTTATGAAAAGACAGTTCGGGTGCAACAACTTGCACAACCGATTATAAAACTGAATATTATGATAATAACAATTGCCAGACAATGCGGATGCCGTGCACTTAATGTCGGCGAAATACTGGCCAGGCATTACGGCATACCGCTTTACACTAGAAAAAGCCTGATGGCAAAGGCAAAAGAAATGGGAATCCTTGATGAAATGACAAGTTTTTTCGAGGAAAGACCTGTCGATGAACTCATGTCAGCTATCTCCGAATTCCCATTCGAGAGGACAGCTGTAAGAGAAAAATTCCGCAGCGCATTCATGAAAATGATTGGAAATGAGGACTGTATAATAATTGGCCGATGCGGAAACTTTATCTTCAGCGATAGAGAAGACCTGGTGACCATATTCCTGCACGGCAAACTGTCCGACAGAATTGTCAATGCAGCAGAAGAGGAAAACCTTAGTCTGGCCGAGGCCGAAGACTTCGTCCACACGACAGACGACTGCAGAGTCACTTATCACAGTTTCTATACCGGACTCAGCTGGGGATACGCCCCGGAATACGACATCTGCATTGACACCTGCCGACTCGGGACGGAAAAGACAGCTGCAATAATAGAAAATTATATATCCAACTTATGAAATTCGTTATTCAGTTTCTGATAGTCATCGGATTCTCCTTCCTGGGCGAATTCCTTCACTATATCATCCCGCTGCCGATACCCGCAAGCATCTACGGAATAGCCCTCCTGTTCGCTGCCCTTGAATGCAAACTTTTGAAGGTCAATGATATCCGAGAGGTCAGTTCATTTCTTATCGCAGTCATGCCAATGATGTTCATCCCCGCAGCAGTGGGATTGATCACATCTTGGGACATTATCAGCAGCTCACTTTTGAAATACGTAATAGTGACGTTTGTCACCACATTTGTCGTGATGGGTGTTTCAGGTCTTGTTACCCAGACCGTAATTCGTAGAGGTAAAAGCAAATGAAAGAATTATTTACAGAATCAGTATTCTTCGGAGTGCTGATAAGTCTTGGCTCATACTTTTTGGGTGTATGGCTAAAAGAGAAAACCAAGTGGTCACTCATGAACCCGCTTCTGGTATCCATAATAATGGTAATTGCGATACTCCTCTGCACCGGAGTGAGTTACGACTCCTATATGAAAGGCGCCAACTTCATCGGATATCTGCTTACACCTGCAACAATCTGTCTTGCAGTGCCTTTATATCAGCAAGTGGAGCTGTTGAAGAAAAACTATAAGGCAGTTTTGGCAGGGATATGCTCGGGAGTGCTGTCCAGCATCCTGTCTGTAATAGCATTGGCCTTCATCCTGCATTTTGACCATGCTTCATACGTCACATTCCTGCCCAAATCCATCACGACCGCCATTGGTATAGGCGTGTCAGAAGAACTTGGAGGCTATGTTGCTGTGACAGTGGTGGTTATCATCATAACAGGCGTAATCGGCAATGTGTTTGCCGAGAAATTCCTGAAACTGATGCATATAGAAGAACCTATAGCAAAGGGTATAGCAATCGGCTCCTCATCTCACGCAATCGGAACAACGAAAGCAATGGAAATGGGAGCCATAGAAGGTGCGATGAGCAGCCTGTCAATAGTCGTCAGCGGAATATTGACGGTATTCTTCGCATCGTTCTTTGCCGGAGTAATCTAGTAACCTTCAAAAAATAACCTAGCATTCTGGTGTCTTTCCTGGCTGGAGCACAGCTCTAGCCAGAAAAGACACCTTGCTAAATCGTGAAATCAAGGCAGGACCTGACGGCAGTGAACGGGCGGACACGGCTGTTGGCAACGGCAACATGAGCCGGATGAACGGCGTATCCCTTGAGAGCCTCCTCAGATTCGAGGGTGCAGTCCAACATGAGATCGGCATTGGAAGATGCCAGCCTGCCGTCAATCTGAACCTTGATGTCAATGAGACCGGGAACGACTCCTTTAAGTGATTCCAGACCCTCCTTGATGGAAGTTTTGACGGAAACCTTTTCTTTTTCGGACAATGTGTCTTTCAGTGTCCACAAAATGATATGCTTTACCATAGTATAAATTATTTACGAACCAAGTGTCGCAAAAATAACAAATACTATGTGTTTTACCAATACTTTTCTTCAGCCGTTCCATTGGGGGCAAAGTCGCTTCTGCCACTTGTGGAACGGTCTTTGATAGAAGGTGAAATCCTAATCTGAGGAGCATTAAACTAATACATTATGGCTAAACTTAGCAAAAAAACCATTTTTGGCATCGTCACTGTGGCTGTTCTTGCTGCAGTCGTGCTCGTCATTTTCTTGAGACCAAGACATGTTGAAGAGATTCTTCCTATAGTCGGAGTGGATACCGTCAGGACACGTAACGTGGAAGTTTACGGAGAATTTCCGGGAAAGATCCGCGCCCAGCAGTTCGTGGAAGTCAGGGCAAGAGTCGAAGGCTATCTCGAAAAAATGATGTTCGCAGAGGGAACTTACGTAAAAAAAGACCAGATACTCTTTATCATTGACCCGAAACAATATAAGGCTCAGGTGGACAGGGCTGAAGCTCTGGTGACTAAAAACAAGGCGATAGCACTCAAGGCCGAGCGCGACCTCGCCAGAATCAAGCCTCTCTTCGAACAGAAAGCTGCGAGCCAGCTGGACCTTGACAATGCAATTGCGGCGTATGAAAGTGCCAAGGCTGATGTCCATGTCAGTGAAGCGAACCTGACCGAGGCCAAACTGGCATTGAGCTACACCACAGTGCGCTCACCTATAAGCGGTTACATCAGTGAAAGGCACGTGGATATCGGAACGCTGGTGGGTCCGGGAGCACAGTCTCTCCTTGCCAATGTCGTGAAGAGTGATACAGTATTGGTGGAATTCAAGATGACCGACCTTGACTATCAGAAATCCAAGGCAAGAAACGTAAATCTCGGTCAGAAAGATACCAGCCGTCATTGGAATCCGTATGTGACTATAACCATGGCAGACAAGTCCCAGTATAAATTCAAGGGGCTGGTGGACTTCGCCGACCCTCTCGTTGATGCGAAATCCGGAACATTCTCTGTCCGCGCCGAGATGCCGAACCCTGACAGGGAACTCCTTCCTGGACAGTTTACCAATGTCAGAGTGCTCCTGGATGTACGGGAGAATGCCGTAGCAGTGCCTACAAAAGCGATTACCATCGAGAAAAGCGGCTCGTTCATCTATGTGGTGAAGCCTGATGCGACAGTAGAGAAGCGTTTTATCCAGACGGGACCTGAAGTGGAAAATGTCACTGTGGTTGAACGCGGATTGAAAGCAAACGAAGTCATTGTAGTGGAAGGCCAGCACAAACTCTCTCATGGGAACAAGGTGGAATCATTCCCTTATGTCCAGGCCGAGGAACTTGAATAAACAACATATATGAAATCGGATTTTTTCATTGACAGGCCGGTCTTCTCGACTGTCATATCTATTATAATCGTACTGGTAGGACTGATTGGATTGACACTGCTCCCGGTGGACCAGTATCCTAAAATCGTCCCTCCTGTAGTCAGTGTCTCCACATCATATCCTGGCGCCAACTCACAGACTGTCTCCCAGGCGGTAGCCACGCCTATCGAACAGTCCTTGAACGGTACTCCAGGTATGCTCTATATGGAGTCGACCAACTCCAACAACGGATGGTACTCGGCAACATTGACCTTCGACATTTCTACAGACCCGGACATCGCTGCGGTTGAGGTCCAGAACAGGGTGAAGCTGGCGGAGTCCAGGCTTCCGGCCGAGGTCGTGCAGAACGGCATATCTGTGGAAAAGGAATCGTCCAGCAAACTGATGACGATTACCATCATGTCGGACGACCCGAAATTCGACGAGGTTTACCTCAGCAACTATACGACATTGAACATCCAGGACAGGCTCAGGCGAGTGCCGGGTGTCGGAGGCGTTTCCAATGTCGGAGGACGTTACTACGCGATGCAGATATGGGTGCAGCCTGACAAGATGGCCAGCCTCGGAATCACTGTGAAGGATCTGCAGAGCGCATTGAAAGACCAGAACCGCGAGGCGGCGGCCGGAGTCCTTGGCCAGCAGCCTATTACGGACGTGGACATAACCATCCCGATTACCGCGCCCGGTCGTCTGTCCTCTGTGGAAGAGTTTGAGAACATCGTGGTCCGTACTGGCGAAGACGGCTCCATCATCCGCCTGAAGGATGTGGCCCGCGTATCGCTGGAGGCCCAGTCGTACAACACCGAGAGCGGAATCAATGCCCGCAATGCGGCCGTTGTCAATGTCTATATGCTCCCCGGTGCCAATGCCATGGAGGTCGCTGAAAACGTCAGGGCTGAGATGAAAGAAATCAGTGCAGGTTTCCCTGAAGGAATGTCATACAACATTCCGTTCGACATGACCACTTACATCTCCGAGTCCATCCATCACGTTTACAGGACCTTGTTCGAGGCCCTCATCCTCGTTATCCTGGTGGTATTCCTCTCGCTGCAGAACGTCAGGGCGACATTGGTCCCTGCCATAGCAGTACCTATATCATTGATAGGAACATTCGGCGTCATGCTCATCTTCGGTTTCTCGCTGAATATGATGACCCTTCTCGGACTCATCCTTGCCATCGGAATCGTGGTCGATGATGCCATCGTCGTGGTCGAAAACGTGGACAGGATAATGACCAATGAGCATCTGTCTCCATATGAGGCGACCAAGAAAGCGATGCGGGAAATCGGAGGCGCCCTCGTGGCCATGTCACTTGTGCTCTGCGCCGTATTCGTGCCGGTGAGCTTTCTGTCCGGAATTACCGGCCAGCTTTTCCGTCAGTTTACAGTGACCATCGCCGTGTCTGTCATCATCTCGACAGTCGTGGCCCTTACCCTGAGCCCTGTCATGTGCTCGAAATTCCTCAAGCCGCACGGAGAGCAGAAGCCTAAGAACTTCATTTTCAGAAAGATAAACTTGTGGATGGACAATGGTACCTCGTTCTATGCGAAGATGGTACGTCTAGCCGTCAGCAACTCCAGACGTATGTTCGCATTCTTCGGGGTGGCCATAATCGGCATCTTTGTCCTGGCCCGCATAGTACCTCAGAGTTTCATCCCTAAAGAAGATCAGGGCTACTTCACCGTGGAACTGGAACTCCCTATGGGCGCCACCCTTGAGCGCACCAGAGTCGTTACCGACAGGGCAATGGAATTCCTGCTACGCCAGCGCGACGTGGATTATGTCCTCAATGTCACCGGCTCGAGCCCTCGCGTGGGAACATCCCAGTCAAGCAGTACATTGACCGTGATTCTCAAGCCTTGGAACAAGCGCAAGGTGACCGACATGTCCAAGACGATAGCCATGGTCAGGGATTCCCTGTCACGTTACCCGGAGAGCCGCGTGTATATCAGCACGCCGCCGGTAATTCCTGGACTCGGAACATCCGGAGGCTTCTCAATGGTACTGGAGGCCAGGGGTGACGCGACATATCAGGACCTGCAGAACGCATCGGACACCCTGTTGTACTACGCCTCCAAGAGGAAGGAACTTACCGGTCTCTCCTCCGGAATGCAGGCGGACATACCTCAGCTGTACTTCGACGCCGACCGGGACAAAATCCAGCTTCTGGGATTGTCAATGTCAGATGTCTTCGCTACGCTCAAAGCCTTCACCGGTGCGATCTATGTCAATGACTTCAATATGTACAACCGAATCTATCGTGTTTATATCCAGGCAGATGCGCCATACCGCGCCCACACTGACAACCTGAACCTCTTCTTCATGAAGAGTTCCGGCGGCACCATGATTCCTGTCAATGCCTTGGGCAATACCCACTATACTACAGGTCCGGGCACCATAAAGAAGTTCAACATGTACAACTCGTCCACAATCAGAGGCGAGGCAGCGAACGGAGTCAGCTCCGGAGACGCCCTGGCGATACTTCAGGAAATAGCTGACAAATATCTGCCTGACAACATCGGCGTGGAATGGAGCGGAATGTCCTACCAGGAAAAGAAAGAAAGCGGTCAGACAGGACTCGTCCTGGCATTGGCACTGCTCTTCGTATTCCTCTTTCTTGCGGCCCAGTATGAAAGCTGGCTGGTCCCTGTGGCGGTCATATTGTCCCTGCCTATTGCGATAGCAGGCGCATATCTCGGCATCGCGGTCCTGGGCATGGAAAGCAATATCTACTTCCAGATCGGACTTGTCATGCTGGTCGGACTCGTGGCCAAGAACGCGATTCTTATCGTCGAGTTCGCGAAAGAAGAGGTCGAGGCCGGAAAGGATGTTGTCAATGCTGCCGTGACCGCCGCCAAACTGAGATTCAGGCCTATCGTGATGACATCATTGGCCTTTATCCTCGGTATGCTTCCGCTGGTATTCGCCACCGGACCGGGCTCCGAGAGTCGTCAGAACATCGGAACCGGAGTCTTTTTCGGAATGATCGCCGGAATTACAGCCGGAATTGTATTCGTACCGTTCTTCTTTGTGGTAATTTATAAATTCAGGTCAATGATGTCAGGATGGAGCCCGAAAATAAAGACGGACCTTAAAGGCAAGAGTTCATTCTTGTCAATGCTGGCAGTCGTTGCCGCATCGGCATTGACCTTAAGCTCCTGCGGTACGTCGAAGTATTGTCAGAAACCGGACCTGGGAGAGATGCCCGAGTCTTTCTCGCAGGAGGTCAGTGACAGCAGCTTTGCGGACCTCGGCTGGAGAGAGGTGTTTCAAACTCCTGAACTCCAGAGACTTATAGAAACTGCATTGACCTATAACAAGGATATTCTGATAGCAGCTGAGCGTCTCAATGAAATGCATTACAAGTATAGAATGCAGAAGGCATCCCAGCTGCCTGCGGTTTCTGCGAAGGCCTACGGACAGGATGACCACAGCAATTATGGCGGAACCAAAGCGAATCCTGATAATCTGGAATTTGCAGTCAAAGCATCTCTTGCATGGGAGGTGGATTTCTGGGGCCGTCTGAAGTGGGCGAGCCGGGAAAAGATGGCTCAGTATCTGGCGGCCGAGGATACACAGAAATCAGTAAAGATGAGTCTGATAGCCAGTGTGGCATCGGCTTATTACGAACTCCTCGGTCTGGACAGAAAACTGGAAATCGTGTCGAATACCCTGGAGACCAGACAGGAGTCCGTAAAGCAGGCCAAACTAAGGGCTGAAGGTGGACTTACCTCGGAAATACCTTATCAGCAGGCACTTGTGGAATTGGCTTCTGCTCAGGCTATGGTTCCGGATTTGCAGAAACAGATAGCCCTGAAGGAAAGCGAACTGTGTTTTCTGACAGGTTCATATCCTAAAGATATAGAACGGAGTATCTCATCCTCAGATATTTACACTGTTACGAATGTTCCGTCGGGAGTCCTTTCTGAGATTCTCAAACGCAGACCGGACCTTATGAAATCGGAACATTCATTGAAATCGGCAGAAGCGCGGGTCGGAATATCCATAGCGGAAAGATTCCCGTCATTCGTGATAAACCTCGGAGCTGGTTTGGAAAATGATGAGTTCAAGAACTTTCTGAAGTCTCCGTTTTGGTTTGCCGGAGCGACTCTGGCGTCACCTATCTTTGAATTCGGAAAGCGCAAGGCCAACATGAAGGCGGCTGTTTCAGCCTACGAGCAGGCAAGGCTGCAATATGAAAAAGATGTGCTCCAGGCCTTCAGGGAGGTATATGATGCGACCGTCGTCTTTCAGTCTGCACGTGCCAATTCGCGTGTGAAAGCTGAAATGGAGGAGTCGTCGATGAAGTACATCACTCTGGCCAACAGCCAGTATATCAATGGCGTCATCAATTATATCGACGTCCTGGATGCCCAGCGTAAATATCTGTCGTCACAGATCGAGTTCAGCGAGGCCAGAACGAGAGAGAATCTTGCGATAGTCGGACTCTACAAGTCTCTGGGAGGCGGCTGGAAATGACGGATATTTAGTTTAATTCAGGTTCGTAACTTGCATTTTCACTTTGGCTCGCTTACAGATTTTTTCATTGAAAATTACGCTAAAATCAGCCGAAGAGCTAAAAATGAACTATTTATGAGTTTTTCACCTCAACAGAGGTAATGATTTAGCAACAG
>FR890653.1:0-78423 GCA_000435075.1 Bacteroides sp. CAG:770
CTTTAATACTCCTCCTCGTTGAAGAAAAAGTCATCCTTAGTAGGATAATCCGGCCAAATATCCTCTATACTTTCATAGACCTCGCCGTCATCCTCGAGTTCCTGGAGGTTCTCTATAACCTCTTCAGGAGCACCGGAGCGGTTTGCATAGTCGATAAGTTCATCCTTTGATGCAGGCCATGGAGCATCGTCCAAACTGCTTGCCAGTTCAAGTGTCCAAAACATATTCTCAAATCTCCATTTAATCGGGAAAACAGCCTCTACCGCACAAAATACCCCAAAACAGAGCATTTCCAACAAATAAAACGCGATTCTCCCCGTTAATATCAATGTTATACGCACGTAATTCCCGTACGGGCCGCAAATATATGGAAAAAATCAATATAATGAACTTTTTTTCAGTAATTTTGCAGCATTGATTAAAAACGTTCCTCACAAAAAACAGAAAACAGCCGAAAGTAAGGAACCGGAAAGTTGAACATTACAGAACTGATAACATTTTTATGGGATACGTATCTGAAGACATATACGACAAAGACGCAACGGAACAGATTGCGGTGCATGTGAAAGAAATCCTCAGACTTCTGGGCGAGAACCCGGAAAGAGAAGGACTGCTGAAGACACCTGAACGCGTTGCGAAATCACTGCAATTCCTGACAAAAGGATACACGCAAAATGGCGTTGAACTGGTAAAATCAGCCATATTCGACGAAGAATACCAGCAAATGGTATTGGTCAAAGACATTGAACTCTACTCAATGTGCGAGCACCACATGCTCCCGTTCATCGGCAAAGCACACGTCGCATACATCCCGAACGGCAAGATCACCGGACTCAGCAAGATAGCCAGAGTCGTAGAGACATACGCAAGACGACTCCAGGTACAGGAAAGACTGACAGTAGAAATACGCGACTGCATCCAGGAAGCACTGCACCCGCTCGGAGTCGCAGTCGTGATAGAAGCATCCCACACCTGCATGCAGATCAGAGGCATACAGAAGGCCAATGCAGTAACCACGACTTCAGCATTCTCCGGAGCATTCATGACATCAGCCAGAACCAGAAACGAATTCCTGAACCTGATCAAGTAACCTTCATTTTTTCAAGTTACTGAATCGTCGCGATTTCATGCATGGAATTTGCAGCAACTGAATCCTGTGCCGGACAGAGACAAACTGACCGGCACAGGGTTAATTTTACGGAATATGAAAAAATTGAACATCGCACTCGTAGCGCATGACGGAAGAAAAGACGAACTTCTTTCTTGGGTAAAATTCAATGCTGCAATGCTTTCAAAGCATAATCTGTTCGCAACAGGAACCACTGGAAGACTGATCAGCGAACTGTCATTGGAAAAAGACGGTACAGAGTATTTCCCTTTCAAAGACAAGGTCACAAGACTCTTGTCAGGCCCTCTCGGCGGAGACCAGCAGATAGGAGCCATGATTGCAGAACGGAAAATAGACATGCTTATCTTCTTCTGTGACAACCTCATAGTACAGGGACACCAGAATGACGTTTCTGCACTGTCAAGACTGGCATCCCTGTATAATATTGCCTTTGCGACTAACCGCACGACTGCGGACCTGCTTCTGACATCGCCGCTTATTGACGACCCGGACTACCAGATCCAGATTCCGGACTGCATCGCGAACTACGCGAACCGCAAGCTGTAGAGTAAAATCCTCAGGAGCACATCTAAAAGCCGCCTCAAGTTACGCAAAGGCGGTACCCGAAAACCCGTTCAGTCCGGCGTGTATTCAAGAATATCACCCGGCTGACAATCCAGAGCACGGCAAAGCGCATCCAAAGTAGAGAAGCGTATTGCCTTGGCTTTTCCTGTTTTGAGAATCGAAAGATTCGTGGCGGAGATACCCACCTTCTCGGCAAGTTCCCCGCTCGACATCTTCCGAAGTGCCAGCATGACATCAATGTTTACTATTATAGACATATCCGTACCGGTAGAGTTTCTTATTTACCATCCTTCACATCCGAAGACTCACACTTCTGCTCCCCAACACCCTTCAGATAACTAGGAAGATTCATTCCTGCCATCTTGAAAAGTTCGTCCAGAGGCGGCACGGACTGCATCATACCTGAAATGAAATTGGCGGTAGAAGTCTTGCCGTCACCCTTTCCATTGCCGTCCCAGACAGTAACCTTATCTATCTTGATACCCTTGACAGCCTCGACCTGAGTCTTGACAAGTTCAGGAAGTTTGTCAGCGATAAGCATGAGAACAGCCTTCTGTGCATCCCCCTCAGCAGCATTGACAAGTCTCTGGAAACCTTGAGCCTGCTTCGTGAGAATCTCCTCGATACCCTTCGCCTGCGCAGCCATCTTCGCATAAATCGCATCAGCCTCACCCTGCGCCGTCCTGCGCAGTTTTTCAGCCTCGGCCTCCGCGTCAATGATAGCCTTCTCCTTCTCGATCTGGGCCGGAACCACGATATTGGCCTGCTGGGTAGCCTGCTCTCTGGCAGCACGTGCAAGCTCGGCACTCTGCTCAGCCTGGTAAGCCTCCTCCATCGCCTTTGCAGCCTGAACTTTCTCGGCGGCAATCGCAATCCTGGAAGCCTCAGCCTCCTTCTCACGCCTTATCGCATCAGAATTCGCAATGGCAATCTTGGAATTGTTCTCACCTTCAACAGCCTTTGCATTGGCATCAGCAGTCGAAATCCTGGTATCTCTCACAGTCTCGGCAATACGGATATCCTTGTCCCTGTCCGCCTCAGCCTTACCGATTTCACCGAAACGATTCTGCTCGGCAACACTCTTCTTGGCATCATTGATAGCCTTTGCCGCAGCCTCCTTTCCGAGAGCCTCGATATAGCCGGACTCATCGCGGATATCAGTAACATTGACATTGATAAGCTTCAATCCGATTTTGCGGAGCTCCGCCTCGACGTTAGTACTGACATTTGCAAGGAACTTGTCGCGGTCAGAGTTGATCTCCTCGATGTCCATCGTCGCGATGACAAGCCTCAGCTGACCGAAAAGGATATCAGTCGCGATATTCTGGATATTCTCGATAGTCAGCCCTAGAAGTCGCTCAGCCGCATTGGTCATATTGTCAGGCTCCGTAGAGATTCCAACGGTAAACCGGCACGGAACATCCACACGGATATTCTGCTTGCTGAGCGCATTGGTCAGATTGCACTCGATAGAAATAGGGGTAAGATCCAGAAAAGCATAGCTCTGGAACACCGGCCAGATGAAAGAAGCACCTCCGTGGATACACTTTGCAGAGGACGCTCCCCCACTCTTGTTCTTTCCCGTCTTTCCGTAAATCACGAGAACTTTATCAGAAGGACAACGCTTGTAGCGTCTCAAGATAGCGGCGAGCGTCACTATCAGCACCACCACCGCAATGGCGATAAGAATTATAACTTCCATATTTATAATGTATTATGGTTTTGTCAATGTTAAATTATTGTTCTCCGCAAGTCATCCGACCCACTGAGCGTCTGCGCAAATGAAGGTTCATCACTTGCACGAAAGTACTCCAAAAGCGGCGTTTACGCGAAACTCGAATTATATGATCAATGACTCCAGAGGTTCGACAAGAAGAGTACTCGGGTCAATGACTTCGATGACCTTCACCGGTGTTCCTGTCCTGATGGAATCGCCATCCGTCACTGCGTCATACTCACGCACAGATTCATTGATAGAAATCTGCACCTTTCCGGTACCCTTCCTCTCCTCAGGGACAGTCAGATAAACCTTCCCCTGGCAGCCGACAGCCGACTTATAGACATTGATATTTCCGGACTGCTGCATTCCGGCGAGCCACTTGAACATACACATGACCACCAGAACGAGGCCGGCGCCCACGAGTACGGCCAATGTCAATGCCAGTGCTTCCGACGCGAACTTTCCGTGCAGGAGAATCGCCGTCCAGCTGAAGCCGAGGAAAAAATTGATGAGATTCCGGAAAGTGAAGAGATTCATCGAAGAATCCCCTTCAAAAGTAGGATGGGAGTCGAGGGCACTGTCAAAGTTCGTGTCAATGTCAGTGTCGAAATCACCGCCGGAGTCCACCCCGATAAAGGTCAGAATACTCTGAAGGACGAAAGTCAATGAAGTGGCTATGGCGATGCACCATAGAATTTTCATGTAAATGTCAAGTGAGGTCCACCATTCTGTCATCATAGTCATGATATTTTGCGGGCATTGCCCAGGTTTGTTGCCGTAAATATAATAACTTTTTACGAATATCGATAAAAATTTTTCAAATTTCGTTAATATAACGTTAAATTTTACGCGTAATAACCACGCAACCCCGTATCCACGCAAGTACCCGGCAAATTTGACAACTTACGAAACTTGAGTTATATTTGTAAGTCCGGACATTCTTAAGCCCCCCGATGAGGGAGGTTTCCACACCACATCCGTGACAGACACGACAATATGCAGAACAGATACATTGACAGAGAAAGATATTTCAACGAACTGGCAGAGACATCTGCCGGTTACTACATTGATTATATAAAAAGATTCAAAGACATTGACAAGAACAGCAGAATCATGGAAATCGGCTGCGGCGAAGGCGGGAACCTGCTTCCTTTCGCCAAGATGGGCTGCTTCGTGGCAGGTCTGGATCTCGCGCCAGGAAAGATTGACAATGCCAGAAAGTTCTTTGCCGCAAATGGCGCCGATGGCGTATTCTCATGCGCTGACTTCCTGAAAACCAATCCGTTCGAAGGAGAGGACAAATTCGACGTCATACTGATCCACGATGTCATTGAACATATCGAACCCGAAGGCAAGGATGCATTTTTCGCACGCCTGCGCTTCTATCTGAAACAAGACGGAATAGTATTTTTCGGATTTCCGGCCTGGCAGATGCCTTTCGGCGGACACCAGCAGATCTGCAGGAGCAAAATGTGCTCGAAAGTGCCATTCTACCATGTCCTGCCGGCATGTATATACAAAGGCTGGCTAAGGTTGTTCGGAGAGGACAAGGCCAAGATAGATGAACTGATGAGCATCAAGAGGTCCCGCATGTCCCCGGAGAAATTCGAAACACTCTGCACAAGACACGATTACAAGATCATTGACAGGACCTTCTGGTTCATCAGTCCTCATTATAAAGCAAAATTCCACCTCCGTCCGCGACTCCTCTGGAACTGGCTCGGACACATCCCATACCTTAGGAACTGGTTCACGACATCATGTTTCTATGTAATCGGAAACAGATGATTGTCAATGACATACGGCTATCAGGAAAACAACTTAAACAAACCTATAAATATGGCTTCTAAATACGAATGGCAGTATTGTTCCCTCGGAGGAGCAATCAGAGTGAAAATAGGCTCCGGAGAGGATATCGCCCACCTCGGAGAACTTGACCAGAAACTTTGGACAGTGCTGAGCTGCCCGGTGGAGGGACTTGAATTCGACAAGCAGACTCTCGACTATCTTGACACAGAAAAGGATGGAAAGATTATGGTCAATGAAGTCGTGCAGGCTGCACAATGGCTTACTTCAGTAATCAAAGACAAGGACAGCATACTGAACGGAGACAGCGTACTGAAACTGGACAACATTGACACTTCCACCGCAGCCGGAAAGGGACTTTACAATTCCGCCAAACAGATTTTGAAGAATCTTGGCATTGACAAGGATGAAATTTCCCTCGCCGACGCGTCAGACTCGAGGGCTATTTTTGCCGGCACGAAGCTGAATGGCGACGGTATCATCACAGCTCTTTCCACCTCGGATGATGCTCAGAAACAGATTATTGCAGACATTATCGCGACTGTCGGCTCTGTGGAGGACAGAAGCGGAGAGAAGGGTGTCAATGCTGAACTGATAGAGAAATTCTATGCATCTTGCGCTGACTGGGCCGCATGGAAATCCAGCGCCCCTGTCATGCCTTACGGTGAACGTACAGCAGCCGCCTTCGATGCATATAATGCATTGAAAGACAAGATGAACGACTATTTCACGCGCTGTCGTCTCGTGGCTTTCGACACTGAGGTAGCGAAGGCTGTCAATGTCGCCGTGACCGACATCAATGACATTGACTCCTGCCCTATCGCCGCTCCGAAGGCAGCAAGGACATTGGACCTGGCCGCCATCAACCCCGCATGGCAGAAAAGGTTCGACGCTCTTGCCACTCTCATCGGATTTTCCGGAAAGACGGAAATGACGGAGGCTGATTGGAGATCTGTCGAGACCACTTTCAATGATTATGCGGCCTGGCTGGGCGCGAAAAAAGGCGCTGAGGTCGAGCCGCTCGGAGAGGTCAGGATCAATGCCATTCTGATTGCAGGAGAAAAGGAAGCGCTTCTCGCACTAGTTGAGCGGGACAAGGCCCTCGCTGCTGAGTCCAGTTCCATCGACGACGTCAAGAAACTGATGTACTATTACAGGGATTTCTACAGGCTCCTGAAGAATTTCGTCCTGTTCACGGATTTCTATTCCCGTACTCCAGGCGTAAGGGCAATGTTCGAGCTGGGCCAGTTGTATATTGACCAGAGGTGCTGCGACTTGTGTATCCGTATTTCTGACATGAGCAAACATGCGGATATGGCTGCCCAGAGCGGCATTTTCCTCATATATTTCAAGGCAACATCCAAAGTACTCGGGAAGTCAATGGATGCCGTGGCAGTCATGACCGACGGTGACATTTTCGACCTCCGTCCGGGCAAGAACGGTATCTTCTATGACCTTCAGGGAAACAACTGGGACGCTGTCATAACCAAGGTGGTGGACAACCCTGTAAGTATCAGCCAGGCTTTCTGGGCTCCGTATCGCAAAGCCTGGGAGTTCTGTGTGGGAATACTCAACAAGTCCGCCGCCGACAAGGATGCTAAGATCAATGCCGACTTGCAGGCCAAGGTCCAGACTGCTGCTGCCACGACCCCAGGAGCTGCCGATGCTGCCAAGACAGACAAGCAACAGGCTTTCGACATCGCCAAGTTTGCCGGTATCTTTGCCGCATTGGGTATGGCTATTGGCTACATAGGCTCGGCCTTCACCAAAATTATCGCAGGTATCCAGGGAACACCGCTTCGTGACCAGATCCTGATTCTTCTTGGTCTGATGCTAGTAATTTCCGGCCCGTCATGTTTCATCGCCTGGACCAAGCTCCGCAAGCGCAATCTGGGTCCTATCCTTAATGCCAACGGCTGGGCTATCAACTCCAAGGTACTGGTCACCATTCTCTTCGGCGGCAGGCTTACGACAGTCGCCAAGTATCCGAAACTCAAGCTGGCCGATCCATATGACCAGAAGACTCCAGCCTGGAAGATATGGCTGCCTACAGTTCTCATCATCCTGGCCATAGCATTCCTAGCCCTGTATTTCACAGGCAACCTCGAGTTCATCGGCCTGTCGTCCCCGCTTCACAAGGCAGGAGCGGCATGTGATGCCGCCAAGGCCGCAGCAGATTCGCTGTCAGTAAAATAGCAGACCGGTCCCGCATCCCGGGACTCACAAATACACACGCCGGGTGGCCAGGTATCGCACCTGGCCACCCGGATGTTTTTATGTTGCACCTATGGATGGGCACAGGAGGCACCGGCAGAAACTGGACAAACCACTGAAGTACATTATTTTTCGACCCTCTTGGCAGGATACCAGCAGGCAGCAACTAGGCATAACTCATTCTACTGCAATATGTTACATAAGCAGAAGTACATTCCAGCCCCTGCCAAGACCCCCTTTTGAAAGCACCTCTTGGCATTACAATAACGCAGCTAACATTTGGTTACCAAGCATTTATCGAATCCATCTACTGTCAAGAGGGTCAAAAAAAAATACGTAGCCTCCTAAAGAAGGATGCGAAGGCCAGAACAGGTTGTTGTCAAGAGGGTCGAAAGTTCGGAACCACTGGCAACGCGTCAAGACGTAACTCAGGACACGCTTACCGAAAGTCAGACAGATAGATTTCGGGGTTCATGTTACAATACGTAACTGCTGAGACCAGGAGCGGTTATGTCAATGTAAGGATGCGCAAATGGTTCATATTGCAAAAAATAACTGCTGAGACGCTTACCGAAGAACAGCAATCAGCCCTCAACTGCAACATTTTTCCGCCTAATGTCATTGACAAAACCCATATACAAGCACACCCGACGCATTTTTTATAGAAAAACCAATTTCATTTTTTGAAAATGGTTTACAACAGCTTACTTTGTACAAAAACGACATGCTCTATCATTTCTGTACAAACGGCCTTAAAAAAGGACTCATTTTCACGTCTGACCAGGACTTCACTTATGGAATGAATGCTATCGGACTTTGCAAATTAAAATTCGACAGTATCCGGATTCTCGCTTTCTGTCTGATGGGGAACCACGTTCACTTTGTCATTGACAGTTCGGAAGAAGAAGGCATCTCATTCATGCGATATTACAAACTTCTGATCGGCAATTATCTGAAAATCACATATGGAAAAGAACGAAGCCTTAAAGGAGCTGACATTGGATTCAAGTGTATGTCAGATCCAGAGTATTGCGTCAATGCCATTGCATATGTGCTTAGAAATCCGATATCCGCCGGATTGCTTATCTCTCCGACAGAATACAGATGGAGTTCTGCCTGTCTGTATTTCGGGTCCAGAATATTCAGGCAAGAAGTCTGGGACATCGTAAAGAATATTGGAAGAGAGAGGCTAAGATCAATAACTCACAGTCATGGATCATTCCCGGACGGTTGGCGAATTAACAACAACGGTCTGATCTTTCCCGGAGAATACACTGAATATAAGGATGTCGAAATAATATTCGGAAAACCTGCCCAACTTATATACCACATAACTAAGAACAATGATTTGATAATCGAACAAGATACAGGTATCCTATCCAAATTCCATTACTCTGACGAAGAACTGTGCGAATCAAGGAACACACTCATCCTCAACCACTTTCGCAAAAAGCAGCTTACAGAACTGTCCATAGAAGAAAAAATATCGCTTGCGTCTATGATGAAAAAACGATACCGTCTGTCATTTCCTACATTATCCCGCCTTGTCGGAATAAACCGACAAATCCTTCGCCAACTTCTATAGTTTTCGACCCTCGTGGCAGGATACCAGCAGGCAGCAACTAGACACAACTCATTCTATAGCAACATGTTACACAAACAAAGAAGCATTCCAGCCCTTGCCAAGACCCCCTTTTGAAAGCACCTCT
This sequence comes from Bacteroides sp. CAG:770, assembly GCA_000435075.1. GTDB lineage: Bacteria > Bacteroidota > Bacteroidia > Bacteroidales > UBA932 > Cryptobacteroides. The sequence goes on from FR890653.1 coordinate 9,143, forward strand.
TGACAATACAAGAACACAGTAAACGTCTATCCACCAAGCATTTATCAAACATAGGCACTGTCAAGAGGGTCGAAATAATACTGTCTAGATGGGGGAGGCCGTCTTAAAAGTCAGACATTCCCCAGTGAGAATCAAGAATTCGCTTTAGGCCGTGTATAGGGCACTAACAATTTCACTCGCGCAAGGACTTTTAAGACAGTCTGGGGGTCAAAAAAAGCACATAGCCTCCGAAAACGTGTCATGTGGCTATTTCACGTTACTCGTCCAGCATGAATTCGCCGGGGGTCTTGCCGACAGATGTGCGGAAGAAACGAGTGAAGAAGGAATGATTCTGGAAACCTAGCATTTCAGAGACCTGCTTGATAGAATACTTGCCGGAGAGGAGAAGACTCTTGGCATCCAGAATTACATAATCACGAATAAGGTCCAGAGGCTTGCATCCTGAGGCCTTCTTGACAAGACGGGAAAAATGCTTCTCGGAAATGCATTGACGACGGGCATAGAAACCCACGGAACGGTCCTTGCGGGAGAAATTATGGATGTCCGACTGGAAACTGAAAAGGACTTCCCGCTCACGGGTATAGACCAGACCGCCTTCCGGCAAAGAGTCATCATGGGCGCAATCATCAGTGGACCTCTTGCGCCACTTCAGAAGCAGACTAGCGAAAATATAGGTAAAACCGGACAGAATACCGTCGGAAGTCTCAGAATCAGAATTCTTTACAATAAACTTGAGAGACTGGCACAATTTCTCGAAATTCAGAGCCTCATCCTCATCAATACTAACAAGAGTCGGCTCCTGATTATGCAACACCCACTGCCTGAGACTACGCCCGTGAGGACCGCGGATCTCAGTCATGATATATTCCGAATCCACAGCCACAAAAATGACAATGCAATCCTCAGAAAGCTCCACATTCTCCAGAATCTGCCCGCTGAAAATGATAAGGAGACTTCCCGCCTCCGCGACATAATCCCGCTGCTGGATCCTCGAGGAAATGCGCCCGCGCTTGCAGAAAATACAGAAGGTCAATGTTACCTTCACCGGAAACCTAAGTCTGGGCATATCAATGACATCGGGTTCATTACTTTCCCCGTTATCCTCCAGATTGTCCAGCAGACAGAACTTCTCCCCCACCCACACCTTGGAAATCTCACCTTTAAGATAATTGACCCCGAATGCTGAAATTATATCCTCGTACTTCATTCCAATCCTAAAATAATCCATATATCCAAGTTCCTCAAGTTGTCGGATATTCCGGGCACTTGCGAAACCCATGTTACATATAACACACAAAAATAGACAAAATTTATCATACAGATACCGGTTTTTGTCTGTTTTAGAACATCCATCCTCCTTTTTGTGGCATGAAACATCCAGACATTATCCTTACCTTTGCGTCCACTTTATGTACAGTGTGAAAGTCAATGAACGTCAGGCTTTCACCAAATCAAAGACACAGCATGAAATTCTACAAGAAAAGCAATTCATTCAGAGAATCTTACATCGACACTCTAGGAAAGCTTTACGATTATTCCACAATAAGGTACGCGAACAACAGAGTCTCCAAAGTCATTGACACAGACAAGGAATACACCTATGCCGGCTTCAAGGTACAGTGCGACAGCCTGTCCAAACAGCTCACCCAATTCGGAATCGGAGCCTCGGATAAAGTCGCCATATTGTCACAGAACATGCCTGAGTGGACCGTCGCTTTCTTCGCCACAGTTCCCTTCGGCAGAATCGCAATTCCTATTCTGCCGGAATCATCAGCAAACGAGGTGACGAACATACTGAATCATTCAGAGTCCAAAGTTCTGTTCGTTTCCAAAAAACTGCTGCCGAATGTAAGCCGTGAATGCATTGACAAACTCACTCTTGTCATTGACATAGAAACATTTGAATTCATAAAGCAGGACAATGACAAATTCACCTGCGACGGAAAAGTTGCCATGCCTATGCCGGATGACATCGCCACGATAATCTACACTTCAGGCACGACAGGAAACGCAAAAGGAGTGGTCCTGAGCCACAGGAACCTCACATCCTGCGTCGCATCCTGCTTCCACGCGCAGCCGAGAAACGAAAAAGACCGCTGGCTCTCGATTCTGCCGATGTCACACACACTGGAATTGACATTGGGAGTACTCTACCCTATGTATGTCGGCGCCTGCGTCTATTACATGTCCAAGCCGCCGGTACCGGCACTGCTTCTGAAAGCCATCCAGGCAGTGAAGCCGACCACGATGCTCTCGGTCCCGCTCATCATTGAAAAAATCTACAGAAGCAGCATCGTCCCGACCATCAAGAAGAGCCGTGTACTAAGCTGGATGAATACACACATGAACTTGCTGATGTGCAAGATCATAGGATTAAAACTTAAAAAGACATTCGGAGGCCATCTTTCATTCTTCGGAATCGGAGGCGCCAAACTTGACACAGAGGTAGAGACCTTCCTCCTCAGAGCAGGTTTCCCATATGCAGTCGGATACGGATTGACAGAGACATCTCCTCTGCTCAGTTTCACAGTAGGAAAGACAAGAGCCCCAGGCTCAATCGGTTACACCGTAAAAAATGTAGAACTCAGACTCGACAACATCAATCCGGAGACAGGAGAAGGTGAAATCGTGGCCAAAGGGCCGAACGTGATGCTCGGTTACTACAAAGACCCGGAACGTACCAGGAAAGCCTTCACTGCAGACGGCTGGTTCAGGACCAATGATCTGGCCTGCATTGACGAAAAGGGTAGATATTACATCAAGGGACGTCTCAGCAACATGATTCTCGGCTCTTCAGGAGAGAACATCTATCCTGAAGAAATCGAACAGGTAATCAATGGCATTGACGATGTGGACGAGTCGATCATTGTTCCTAGGGACGGCAAACTCGTAGCCCTCGTCACTTTCAATGAAAATGTCATTGACTGGAACCAGGAGGGTGAAGACGAGTTCTTCCGCAAGATAGAAGAATACAAGGCCAGGATTCTCGGAATCGTGAACAAGAACGTTAACAGGACTTCCAAGGTCAGTGCAGTACAAATCTTGCGTGAGCCATTCGAGAAAACAGCAACGCGCAAGATCCGAAGGTTCAAATATCTCCACAAGGAAGGCCTATAGGCCACCCATAAACTTAGCAAGAACAGAGAGCACAGACTCTACGACATTTTTACCGGGGACAGGGATTCTGATTTCAGAATTTCCAGTCTCCGGATTCTCATATACGATGGAGTCGATCAGTTTCGCTGTCTTTTCCGGAGACCTTAGGGTTTCGGCAAGACCTGTAAAAAAGGCCACACCATGCTTTACAAGTTCGCCTGCATTGTCACAAGTCTCTTCCGAGTCCTGCACCGGGGAAGCATTGGAAAAAACGCCCTCATTGCCATGAACTTCCTCCCCATATCCCGACTCGGACACACTGTCATTGACAATTTCCGAATCAAAAGAATCGGCATCGGCAGCTGCTTCCGGAAGGTCCTCGACATAACCGGCCACGGATTCCAGAACCTTGTTCATCCGGTTGTCATCCAGAATCACGGTATCGTCGCCTCCATCCAGAAGGCCCTCGAACAAGGAAGACTTCACCTCCAGCGTAGAAAGCATCCTCTCCTCGAACGAGTCCTTTGATATCATATTGATTACCTGAATCTTACGTTCCTGACCGATACGATAGATACGGCCGATTCTCTGCTCCAGTACTGCAGGATTCCACGGAATATCCAGATTTATGATAAGGGATGCAGTCTGCAAGTTCAGACCGGTACTTCCTGTATCAGTCGAGACAAAGACTCTGCAATCCGGATTCTCCCAGAAATCACTTATGAGGACATTGCGCTTTTCAGAAGGCACCGTTCCGCTAAGAGACGAATAGCCGATTCCAGCCTTATCCAGTTCAGATGCGACAAGCCGTGTCATCCTCTCCCACTGGCTGAACACCACTACTTTCTCATTCCCGCTCTCGACCACATTCCTGATGATGTTCATCGTCTCATCCACCTTGGTATCGTATCTTGTTTCCTGGTCCAGAATGTACGTACTGTCACAAACCATCCGTATCTGACTAAGCAGCAGGAGCATACGTTTCCTGTCCTTGTCACTCAGAAAATGCATGCGCCGCCATTTGGAAACCAGTTGGGCCACAGACACGCGGAAACCGTCATGCAGTTCCCTCTGCTGAGGGGTCATAGGCACGAACAGATTCTGGTCAGTCCTGGCAGGCAACTGAATCTCCACGTCAGCCTTCCTGCGCCTTATCAGACGCTGCTTCAACCTCTCTCCCACGACATTGAGATTCTTGTAAGACACGATTTTGCCGCTTTCGTCCTTGACCGTAGTCTCCTCGATGAACTTGTAATATGGTCCGAGACAGAACTGGTCCACGAACTCCATCACGGAATAAAGCTCTTCCAGCTTGTTTTCCAGCGGAGTTCCGGACAAGACTATGGAATAATCCGACTGAATACGCCTGGCCGACTTGGAAATCTGCGTGTTCCAGTTCTTGAGTCGCTGAACCTCATCCATTATGACACACTCAGCATATTGGTCGCCAGACTGCTTCACATCATTGCTCAACGCATGATAAGAAACAATCTTATAAAACGTATCGGACTCATAAAGTTCCTTGCGCTTCGCAGGAGTGCCCTCCACTATCACGGCCTCCGAGTCGGTAAACCTCTCTATCTCTTTCTTCCACTGATACTTAAGCGACGCCGGACACAGCACCATGACAGACGAAATCAGACCTGCCTTCTTCATCAGCTCAGCCGTACCGATTGCCTGCACAGTCTTTCCGAGTCCCATCTCATCAGCGATAATGGACTTGCCCTTCCCGAACGCGAACCGGATTCCCTCCTCCTGATAAGGATACAATTTCGTATGAAGCAGATTATCGAAATCGGTATCTGTCAATGACTTGAGATACTGCTCCCTATACTGGGCGTCCTTCAGTTCCGCCAGATAATCCGTCACATCCGGATAACAGCGGAAATCCGGATCCGCGACCTTCGCCTTCGCGATAAACTCAGCCATCACCGGAAGTGATTCTGTCAATGCCTTTCCGTCCGGCGAGAAATAGTCCTTTGCCAATGCCGACATTTCGGTCCAATGGGCGCTTCCTATACGGAGGCACACGGAACGTCCGTTCCTGTAAGAAAGATACAATGAAGAATACGGAGGATTCACGACAGGGACCTTCTTGTGTCTGGTCTCAAGCCATTGGCGCACAGCCTCAATATGCTTGCACGTCCCGATCTGCGTGGTCTTGAAATCCATACAAGAACAGAAGTTCCACCGGCTCTCATTACCACGATAGACGACCTTGTAACTGCTCTTCGTCTTGGGATTGCGCACATCGAACACGCCATAGGCCGCCTCGTCTCCTCTCGGCACGACTGAAAGCACCTCCCTGGCAGCAAACTGCCTCCTCAACGTTTTCTGCCACTCCTCCGGACTCATTCCCTCCGGCTTGACAACATTAGATAATTTCTTCCCCATACGTTCTGATTCTACAATTCATGTTTCGCACCGAGTGTTTGTCTAATTGGAGGCCTGTCCCCCATACGAAGGCAAAAATGCCCACGCACTCGCGGAACTTGAGTTCTACGACTTTCTTGCAGCACCGAGCCAGAGCATAACCTGCCCCGAATAATAAGGAATCATGACCAGCCAACGGCTTCCGTCCAGCGGTTCCACGAATTTATTATATGCCAAGAAAGTATCCGAAATCAGAAAAAGAAATGCTCCCAAGGCAAACAGCCACTTGCCCTGGAACTGCGCGAGCACTGTCATTACGCAGATAAGTGCCGCATAAATCACACAGCCACAACGTATTACCCCGGCAGGGGCATCAGGTATAATCCAGATCATCGCCGCCGTAAAGAACAGCAGGAACACCAGCGAGACCAATGAAACCTTTCTCACCCCAGGCCTCCCTACGGCCCCCGAAATGAGATTCCCACCGAAAAAGGATATGAGCATGACATGGGCCAATGCAAAAAAGCCCATCTGACCGATGAAACTGCCGTAGGCCCCCATCCAGTCCCCGACGAGCGAAAAAGCCATCGCCAATGTCATCTGCCACGGAAGGAGAAAGATTCCGGCCAATGTCAATGTCGCCAGAGGCCCGACAATCCTGTATTTGACGGCTGCCGCCGGAAGGATTCCTGTCAATGCCTTTGTCGGCACAAAATATATCGCAGCCAGCACGGCAACTGCGGCCAGCACAGTCAATGTAATCTTTTTCCTGTCCATAACTCACTGAATTGCTACAGAAGTGACTTCACCATCTTGAAGAACTTGTAAGGCATGTACCTGAACGGCAGGTCAATCGAAGTCGGAGTCACGATGTTTGACCTGTAATGAGTGAACGCGTCGAAACTCAGTTTGCCATGGTAACTGCCCATTCCAGACATGCCGACGCCTCCGAAAGGGACATGCTCGTTTGCGATATGCAATATGGTATCATTCAGACAAGATCCGCCAGACGAAGTGTACCTCAGAACATAATCCCCGTTCGTTCCGAAATAATACAATGCCAGAGGCTTCTCCCTGGACGTGACAAACTCCGTCACCTCAGATATATTTCTGAAAGTCAATACCGGGAATATCGGTCCGAATATCTCTTCCTGCATCACAGGAGAATCCGGGCTGACATTGTCCAGAACAGTAGGCTCGATGTATCTTTCCGCCTTGTCAGTATGACCTCCGAACACGATGTTTCCGTCCTTGAAATATCCCGTAAGTCTCTCGAAGGCAGCATCATTCACGACACGGACGAAGTGTCCGCTCTCCTGAGGATTACTGCCAAGCAACTCGGCAAACGCTTTTCCGAGCGCCTCCAGGAACCTGTCCTTCACCTCTTCATGGACCATCAGATAATCCGGCGCAATGCAAGTCTGCCCAGCATTGAGAGTCTTCCCCCAAGCCACGCGCTTCGCGGCAACATTGATATCAGCATCCTTGTCAATGATACAAGGGCTCTTGCCTCCGAGTTCAAGCACGACAGGTGTCAGGTACTTGGCGGCTGCAGTCATCACGCGGCGTCCCAGCGACGGGCTTCCTGTAAAGAATATGATATCCCACCTTTCTTCGAGCAAGGCAGCATTGACATCCCTATGTCCCTGAGTCACTGCAATATAGTCTTCAGGGAAGGTATCTGCGATCATGTCTTCGATGACCTTCGAGACATTCGGCACGTAAGGCGACGGCTTCAGCACGGCCGTACAACCCGCCGAGATGGCACCGACAAGCGGAGTAAGCAGCAGCTGGACCGGATAATTCCACGGGGATATTATCAATGCAGTACCGAGCGGCTCGCTGATGATTCTGCTCATGGAAGGGAACATTTTCAATGGTGTCGGCACACATGTCTGACGGGTCCACTTCCCTATCTTGCGTATATGAGTACGGATTTCCCCGAGCAGGATACTGATTTCCGTCATGTATGCCTCCTCGTAAGATTTGTGCAAATCTGCCCACAGGGCATCGCAAAGAGGCTTTTCCCATTTCAGGACAGCCTTCTCGAATGCCTTCAGATTTGATTTCCTCACAGCCACGTCCAATGTGGCTCCGGAATGAAAATATCTGGCCTGTTTCCCGCGGATTTCGCGGATGCGCTCAGGCGTTGTACTTGTCAATGTCATAGTCCAAATTTAACTAAAATACCCCATTATCACAAGACTTTCGTGAAGGATTACCGTCTTCCCGTGAAATGGTCCATCACTGAATAAACGCCAAACACCTTTCCGAAAACAAAGTCAAACAGCCAGTTGGGGAGCAGGCCCTGCCATATTCTGATGAAGTGGTATGCAAACGGAATTCCGCGGAACGATTTCCCATCCTCTATAGCCCTGATTATCTTCCTGGATGTCTTCTCCGGCTTCAATATCGGGAACACCTTGGAATTCACTCCGTCAAACATTCCCGTATTTATGAAATATGGCGCCACAGATGTCACGCGGACTTTGCTTCCGGCCAGCTTCAGTTCCACCCGCATTGACTCTGTCCATCCTATCACCGCCCATTTGCTGGCGCAGTAAACTGACAGTTTCGGCACACCGAGCATTCCGGCTGCCGAGGCTATGTTGCAGATGTGCCCGCTGTCCCGTTTCAACATATCGGGAAGTACAGCCAATGCCACATACATCGGAGCATTGGCATTGATATCCATCGTCAGGTCAATGTCCTGGATTGTCTGCTTGTCGAAGGTCCTGTTTCCCCTGACTATTCCGGCGCAGTTTATAAGGATATCCACCTGACCGACTTCTTTCTTGACTTTTTCGTAGGTCAATGCTATCTCGTCGGGCGAGGCAACATTGACAATATAACTGCTGATATGCCCCTGCGCGGCAGCTTTCACCTTCGGGCGCACATGCCCGAGTTCAGCCTCGGTTATGTCAATGTTAGCCCTGTTGATGTCCCAAATGATCAGATTTGCGGCTCCTTTTTCGAGGCAGATCCGCCCCATGATACGTCCGATTCCGGAAGCACCTCCGGTAATCAGGAAATTTTTTCCGATAATGTTCATATTTTCGTCCACGTTCGTTTCGATTCGGTCTGACATGGCATTTGCCTGCCATCCCCATCGGCAATCCCGCCGATGCGGCTGCAAATTTACAAAAAATGCGACATTTATGTATAAAAATTAGACCAAACGACATTAAATAATCCTTAAAAAATAACTTGGGAATCCTCCACAAATCTTTACCAACTTATTTTTTAACGCTCACTAAACAAGAATGAATGGACAAATTAAAACTTCCGGGACAAAAAAAGGACGGATTGCTCCGCCCTTCTACATGTATTTCCGAACCGATTATTCAGCGCTTTCAGCCGACTCTTGAGCCGCAGCCTCTTCCTGTCGGTTTTCAGAGAGTTCCGTCCTCTTGAGTTTCAGAACAGTCTTGCCGTCCTTGGAAAGCACTGAAGCATTGTCGTTGTCAGCAAACTCCACCTTAGCCGCAGAATCAAGTCCTTCGAGCACCGCAGTTTCAACTTCAGGTGTAGGTCCCATCATCTTGGTCACTCCCATTTCTCCGAATTTGATGGCATCACCCTCTACCTTATAATTTCCGAAGAAACCATTGATGCTGGTATTTCCGTGTACGCCACCTTTGTCATCAAATGAAACCGTAGGCTTCTCGAATCCCGCCTCAACGGCAGCACCTCCTGCCTCCACGATTTCCCAATCTCCGACCAAAGCTTTCGCCACATCATTCTTCTTTCCAGCCCCGCAGCTGCAAATCGCCGCAACAGCCATAACCATAAGAATTACCTTTTTCATAATTGATTGATATTTATTGATTTATACAATAATTGATTACACAACACAAATAATGGAACATTTCCAGTCCAAGAGTCAGTCCACTCCCACCATTCCTCCCAGCAGCAATATCATTTTCCACATGAGTTCAAACAATTCCCAAAGATAACTCATTTTCCTCAAACCCCAGCAATATTCGCACTTCTCAATAATCGGTGCCTTGTTTCCAACATGAATGACCGGCAAAGCATATCGGGCGCCAAATCAAAAATCAGTCGAAGCAGTCCAGAAGTCAGTACGACATAAATAAGTACCAAGAAATCGTCTCCGCTCTTCGATGTCATACGAAGAGCGGAGACGATTACATTACAAACTTCAAGGATGTCGCACTATGAATCTTTCTGTAACTTCAGGACATCTTCCATAGACAGACCTGTAACATCACAGATAATTTGAACAGGCATATTATTCTGCAGCATCTTCAGTACGATGCTGTTCCTCTCTTCTTCGCGTCCTTCCTCACGACTTGTCTTCTTCGCATATTCAATCTGATTGAAAGTGTCACGTGCTGTAGTCATATCCTTAATGTAATTTATTCTGTCAATGTTGTTGAGACCCGCTATCTCCGCGACTAATACACAAATGAAAACTCGTCGAGATAGAGTACAGTACCGTTGCCGCCGGTGAAATAGTCGCCGTAACGGCTGGAGGCAGAAACTATTACAACTACAGACGGAGTACGGTCGCTGCGGTATGTGATAGGAATGTCAAACGCCTCATAGTTGTCCATCCATTTGCTGAACTCGAAATTGCCATATCCGATGATTGCCGGGTCATTGTCAAAATCTATGAACTGACCGTCGGAATTCACAACATGGAAACGTCCTTTGTCATCGATGGCACCATCCGGGTAGCCGGACCACTTGTTCTTGTCCCAGTCCGCAAGAATAATCTGGACCTGACCTATATCCATCTTGCCGAGCAGATCCTTATGCGAATCATCGGCATTGTCGATGGTTACAGGCTGATAGCAATAATAGCCGTGAAGTGATTTCGGCCTCTCGGTGAAAGGAATCCCCCAGGCCAGATCGGCGCCCTTGGTACCCTTAAGAACACAGAACTCCCCGGTATAGATATTTCCGGAAGCGAACTTGATAAGAATCAACTGGCTGCTCAGTTTGGCTGCATATTTTCCGGGACCGGGAACAGCAACAAAAGACTCCTCAGGGGTCGTGGTGTTCCTGTTCAGAAGGTCAGCAGTACCCTTGTTCGCGGTAGTCCATATCGACTTTTCATTATCAGAAGCGTCAGCGGCATAAGGATACCATCCCTTGCCGACCATCGCCCAATTGTCAAAACTCATATTATAGAGCTGACGGCCTTCGACAGGAGCACCCGGATCAGCATTTACCGCAATCAGTTTCCACTCGAATTCGCGGAACGCCATAAGCCTTACTCGCAGAGTATCAGACAAATCCACATGATCACCGACAGCCAGCTGAGACTCCTTGAATCGGGTCGGAACGGTATATTTGACCTTGGAAATCGTCAACGAATGCAAGTCATAATCCGCCGGCATCGTGACAGTCACAGTCAGTTTGGAAGTATTGATGGACGAACTTACCTGATCCTCAACTTCGAAAGACTCGTATCCCGCCACATCCTTCGGAATCATCATATCATTTTCCATCTCGCACCCTGTCAATGCCAGAATGACAGATGCGGCAACTAAAATCCTATTCCTCATATCCGCTACTTATCGCTACGTCTTCCTACCTGGAAATAATACATAATGGAAAAGCCCACACCCAGAAGGTTCGGCTTGAAAGTCGTTCCGAAGTGAGACAACGAGCTGGTATATACCTGGTTCTTAGTCTGTTTCGTATATGAATAGTTACACTCCAACACGCTGAGAGACAGCTCGAAAGAAAGATTATTCGTAAGGAACGCTGTCAATCCAGGATAGACACCGATATTTAGAGCGTAAGAATCCGAAAAAGTTCCATCCTTCTCATCACCGTCCATCTGGTAAGACTTTCCACGCCCCTTGCTTCCTCCGATTCTGATTTCATTGAACATGGCGAAGACGCGGCTGCCGAAAAGCGGCACATAGTTCCTGACCGCAAACTGGCCCAGATACTTCTGGCTCTCGAAATAATGGTTTGAGAAATCAAAATTGTTGTCAGTATCTAGACTTATAGAAGCCTTGTCCATATGCATTGACGTATAAGAATAGCCGAAACGGGCTCCGACCGCAGTATTCTTGCCGATGAAATAGAACGCGGCAGGAGAAATCTTGACTGTGGAAAGAGTACCCTCCAGTCCGGTTATAAGAGACATCAGTTCATATCCCACATCACCATTTCCGGCCGAATACCTGTTGTACGAAATGGATGTTCCCAATGTCATCATTCCCTTGGGAATAAAAACGGTGCTCGCGTCTCCAAGCCCCCTGTCAAACTTCTTTTCAGGAGTTTTTGCGAAAGACATCGAGCCAACTGTCAGCAGCAAGGCTGCAAATAAAAATTTTCTCATACAAATAGTTTACTATGAGGCACTCCGCCTATGCGTTCACCTCAGTTACGGGCTCCGGAATACGGCATTGAAAGTTCGCCAAACCGGAATTCCGCCGCCCAAAAGGCTTCAATAAAAGGTATATATTCCAATATTACAAACTGCGAAAATATCATAATTTTTCGAACTATCAAAACTCATCGATAAACTCGAGACCTGTCAAAGAATGGCGAAAATCCGTTTTTTTTCGTAATTTTGCACATAGATGCGTTATCGGCAGCAGTTGACAGCCACAGTTCCGCAGAGAGGACGCAAATGCGGCCGGAAATACCCACGCACAAAACAGCATTGACTTAAAGACATATGGCAGAAGAAGTACAGTACAATAACGACTCGATCAGGACGCTGGAATGGAACAAGCATATCCGCCAGCGCTCAGGAATGTATATCGGAAGACTGGGCAACGGAAACAACCCTGACGACGGTATCTACATACTCCTGAAGGAAATTGTCGATAACTCCATTGACGAATTCGCGATGGGGCACGGCAAGCAGATTCAGATAACCATCGAGGACAATACTGTAACCGTGAGAGACTTCGGACGAGGAATTCCGCTGGATTCAGTCGTAAAGGCTACAAACAACCTGAATACAGGAGGAAAGTTCGACGACAAGAGTTTCAAGAAGTCTGTCGGAATGAACGGTGTCGGAAGCAAGGCTGTCAATGCATTGTCATCTGAGTTCTATATCGAGTCCTTCAGGGACGGCGAAAGTTCATGGGCGAGATACGAGCGGGGAGAACTCCAAGATTCAGGAAAAAAGACAGGCGTCACCGAAAAGAACGGAACATTCGTGAAATTCACACCGGATTCCCAGATGTTCGGCAACTACGCGTACAACATGGATTTTGTCGAGACAATGATAAAGAACTACTCTTATCTCAAGAGAGGTCTTACACTTGTCCTGAACGGCACATCCTACAAATCTGACAATGGTCTGCTGGACCTTGTCAATGAAAGAATGACGGAGGAGCCGAAATATCCGCCGATTCACCTCGAGGGAGAAGACATTGAAATAGTCCTCACCCACGGCGACAGCTACGGCGAGAACATCTACTCTTTTGTCAATGGACAATATACCCGCGACGGAGGCACCCATCTCGCAGCATACAGAGAGGCTATCGCAAAGACATTCAAGGATTTCTTCAAGAAAGACTACGAGCCGCAGGACTGCCGTCAGGGCATCGTCGGAGCCATCAGCATCCTCATCCAGGAGCCTCAGTTCGAAGGCCAGACCAAGACCAAGCTCGGTTCCACATACATGTGGGAGAAGCAGGAGCGCGACGAGAACGGAAACCCAGTGAAAGGCGCAGACGGAGCGATCAAAATCGACAGGGGCCCTACCATCAGGACTTTTGTCAATGACTTCGTATCCAGAAACCTTGACAATTACCTCTACAAACACAAGGACATCGTTCCTATCATTGAGGAAAAAATCAAGGACTCCAAGAAAGAAAGGGAGGATATCGCCGGCATCCAGAAAAAGACAAGGGAAAAGAACAAGAAGGCCAATGTCTATAACAAGAAGCTCCGCGACTGCCGCTTCCATTATTGCGACAAGCCCGTAAAAGGGAAAGAAGACGAAGGCGAGAAGTCAAGCATCTTCATAACCGAGGGAGACTCAGCGAGCGGAACCATCACAAAAGTCCGCAACGCGAACAATCAGGCCGTGTTCTCACTCAGGGGAAAGCCTATCAACAGTTACAAGGAGAGTCACAGGAAAGTAGCTGAGAATGAAGAGCTTAACCTTCTTATCTCCGCACTTGGCGTGGAAGAGGACCTCAAGAATCTGAGATACAACAACATCATTGTCGCAACCGATGCCGATGATGATGGAATGCATATCCGTATGCTGGTCCTCACATTCTTCATGAAGTATTACCCTGACCTCATCAGAAGGAATCACGTCTATATACTCCAGACTCCTCTTTTCCGCGTCAGAAACAAAAAAGAGACAAGATACTGCTACAACGACGACGAGAAGGCACAGGCGATCAAGGACCTCAAGACCGGCGTAGAAATCACACGATTCAAGGGTCTCGGAGAGATTTCACCTAACGAGTTTGTGGATTTCATCGGCGAGAACATGAGACTTGACGCCGTCAATCTGGCCAAGGACGAATCCATCGCCAGCATCATGGAATTCTACATGGGTGACAATACCATTGACAGACAGAACTTTATCCGGAAAAATCTCCGCAGCGAGACAGAACTGGAAGATATAAACATTTAGTATCATCATTATGGAATACAAGATTACAAGATGGTCGAAATTCTGCGGTTGGCTCCTCAAGAGGATGGGCTGGAAAGCCGTAGGAGGACCTGCTCCCGAAAATAAATGCATACTGCTTGGAGTTCCACACACATCGGCTTGGGACTTCGTCATCTCATACCTGTTCTACACCCAATTCGGAGCGATAGCGCACGTGATGATAAAGAAGGAATTCTTCAAAGGCCCCGTCGGCTGGTTCCTGCGTAAAGTAGGCTGCATCCCTGTGGACCGCTCAAGCGCAAGTTCAATGCTTTTCAGTCTTATCAATGAAATGGAGAAAGTGGATACTTTCCACCTTGCAATAGCACCTGAAGGAACCAGACACGCAACAAAGAAATGGAAAACCGGCTATCACATGATTGCAAGGAAAGTCGGATGTCCGGTTTACATGGGTTATTTCGACTGGGGAACCAAGTGCGTCGGCATCGGAAAGAAGGTTGAAATTACCGATGACGCACGTGCCGATACAGACAGGATCCAGGCCCTCTATGAAGAAATGCATCTGAAGGGCAAGCATCCTGAAGGTTATATAACACACTAATATTCGACAATCATGAGGAATAGCCTATACAGAAAGTTAACCACGAACAGGGAGAATTACATCACTACCCTATCAAGACTTTTCGACTATGGGACCACTGCATACGCCAAAAGACCGGCTCTGACTTTCGTTGACGGTAGCCAAAAATACACATACGGCGAGTTCAGGGCAAAGAGTCTCGAACTTATGCATCTGTTCTCGAGATATGGTCTGAACGCAGGAGACAGGATTGCCATCCTCTCACAGAACATGCCGAACTGGACAGTTTCCCTGTTCTCCATCGTATCATTCGGAAGGGTTGCAGTACCTATTCTGCCGGACTCTTCAGAAAACGAGGTGACAAACATCCTGAACCACTCGGAATGCAAGGCGATTTTCATCTCGCAGCGCATGCTCCCGAAACTGAACGAGGATGTCAAGAAGAAAATGACTCTCGTCATTGACATTGACACTCTCGAAATCATATACAAGGACAATTCCGCATTCACTTGCGACGGCTGGGGCAAGGAGCCTTCACCTGATGACCTCGCTATGATCATCTATACGTCAGGAACTTCCGGAAAGGCAAAGGGCGTCATGCTCAGCCACAGGAACTTCTGTCACAACGTAATAGAGGCATGGCATGCGCAGAAGGCGAACAAGAAGGACAGATGGCTGTCAATCCTGCCGATGTCACACACTTACGAGATGAGTTTCAGCGTTCTCTATCCACTGTATGTCGGAGGATGCGTATATCACATCAAGAAGCTCCCTACACCGACAATCCTCATTGAGACGATGAAGAAGGTCCGTCCTACCATCATGTGCTCAGTGCCTCTCATCATCGAAAAAGTCTATAAATCCAGCATAGTTCCGACCATCGCGCACAGCCGCGTGCTGTCATGGATGAAAGAACACACGCCCAAGATTCTCTACTTCCTCATCGGCAAGAGACTTTACACCACATTCGGAGGAAGGCTCAAGTTCTTCGGAATCGGCGGTTCCAAACTGGACCCGACCGTAGAGGATTTCCTTATAAAGGCCAAGTTCCCTTATGCCATCGGATACGGACTTACTGAAACCGCACCGCTTATCACCAATGCCTGCGTCGGCAAGACCAAAGTCGGCTCGATAGGAGTCCCAGCCTATAACGTTCAGGTAAAACTGGACAATGTCAATCCGGAAACCGGTGAGGGTGAAATCATTGCGAAGGGTGACAATGTCATGCTTGGCTACTACAAGGATCCGGAGCGTACCCGTCAGGTGCTTTCAGATGACGGCTGGTTCAGGACTAATGACCTGGCCTGCATGGATGAGAAAGGACGTTTCTATATAAAAGGTCGTCTGAACAACATGATTCTGGGACCTTCCGGCGAAAACATTTATCCAGAGGAAATCGAGCAGGTCATCAACCACTTCGGCGGAGTGAACGAGTCTCTGGTCATGGAGAGGGACGGCAAGCTCATCGCCCTCGTGAAATTCGACGACAACGTCCTCAACTGGGACCAGGCTACAGAGGACAAGTTCTTCGAAAACCTCCAGGCCAAGAAGAAGGCCGTGCTGGACTACGTGAACAAGCATGTGGGCAAATCGTCAAAGGTCAATACAGTAGAGGTCGTCAAAGACAATTTCGAAAAGACGGCTACACAGAAGATCCGCCGGTTCAAGTACAATGGAGCACATGGTGACGAACCGAAAGAACCGAATGTGACCAACGAACCGAATGAAACAAAAGAAGACCAAAAGGACAACTAGATAAAGTTTCCTACTTGCGGAATTCCAGCAAATCAGGGACTTACGGAATCTGATCCAACAGCGTAAAAAACTCCGCCTTGCAGATTTGCGAGACGGAGTTTTTTTAAAGCATGAACATCGGGGAAGGTGTCTGCCGAGGCAAAGCCCTCAGGTTCACCACCCCATCGCCGACACCTGCCGAGGTCAATGCTGACTTGGCGGCATTGTATGCGAGTTCAGGAGTATTGTTATGCTCACTGAGATGGCACAGGAATATGTTCTTCAGACCCGGATGCCAGAAACGTCGGATGGCAGCAGCACACTCGTCATTGCTCAAATGTCCATGTCCCTGGCAGATACGCATCTTCAGTTCATGCGTATAGGGACCGGAAATAAGCATATCCATGTCATAATTTGCCTCTATCACGACAGTATCAGCCTCGGAAGAGTACAAGACAGCTTCTTCTGTCATCCTACCTATATCGGTCATAATCACGAACTTATGTTCAGCTGTCTGAATATAGTATCCCACAGTCTGAGTCGCATCGTGAGGAACGATGAAATACTTGACACGGAAACCGGCAATATCATTCCATTCACCCTCGACAAGTTCTTTCCTGCAGTGACCCAAAAACGGAGAGCCGAATGCATGGGCCGACAATGCGGCATGCAGTTCCGGAGTCGCATAAACAGGTTTCCTGAGTTTCTTGCAATAAGAAGCAAGACTACGTATATGATCCATGTGGTCATGGGTCACGAGTACGGCACTGAAACTGTTTTCATCCAGCCCGTTGGCCGACAAAATGGTCTTCAGCCGTCTCAGACTGACGCCGGCGTCTATAAGAACCGCATGCCTCTGCCCGGCACCTTCCTGCGATTCGAGATAATAGCAGTTGCCGCAGCTACCGCTTGAAAGACTCATGAATCTGAGCATTGTATAATAACACTTTAAAAATTTCTCCTACTGCTGAGCTTCCTGTTCGCAGTATTTCTTGATTACTCCGTACGCGTCAGAAACTCCTAGTTCACCTGCTCGGGACAAGTCAATGCAGCCTTTCTCCTTATCCTTCAGATATATAAGGACAAGCCCCCTGTTGAAATAGGCATCGCCCATGTACGGATACAGACTAAGGGCTTTCGTATAGTTTCCTATCGCCTCGACATAAGACGCGGAAAGGCATTGGAGATTCGCGAGATTGAACCAGATGTAAGGAATGTCGCCCACGATTTCCGCAGCGCTCTTCATATCCTGAACGGCATCCGAATAATCATAACTTCGGCTGACCTGATCGGTCACACGTGCCCTGGTAGTACCCTGGTCATCCATCGTCAGCGTCTGGACATTGTTCTCAATAGACGAGATGAAATCTATCATATCGGCACGGAGCACGCCCCTGTTCATCTGGTAGAAAGCCTTGTACAGTTTCTTGTATTTGTCCCCTGTCTCCACTTCAATTGCATTGTCGTAATGTGCCAATGCCGAATTGAACTGCTTGTCAGCGACATCGTAGAGGGCCTTCAGGAATTCACCCTCAGCATCACCCGGAGGAACCGACCAAATCGCATCCGAGACAGCCGATGAAGAAGTGAAACGCACTGTATCAGAATTGGATATGACGACAGGAACCGGCGACTCGGCCTTGAACTTGTCTATAAGCGCATTCTCATAACGGGTTTTCAACGCATACTGCACATTGTCCCTCTCATCCGAAAGCTTGAACCTGTAAAGGGGACGCAACCTGATATCGACATCCCTGTGCTGAAGCATCTCATCATCGAAGTCTTTCTTCGCGAAATCAGCATCCAGAGCCAGAAGCGAACTGTACTTCCGGGTCGTGTCGGCAAAAGAGACCTCCCCGCTGCCCGTCTTCTCACGATACTCGGAAATCTTCTTCTGGGCAGTCTCATAGTCCTTCTTCGAAGCCGACTTCATGCCAAGCATATTCTCCACATACGACCTGTTCATATAGGCCTTGGCAAAATCAGGATAAAGGTCAATGGCCTTGTCATAATCCTCCAGAGCATCCCGCCATCTCTCCATATTAACGAAATAAGACGCCCTGTTATAATAGGCAAGCACATTTCCCGGATTGATGTTGATTACCCTGTCCATATCCTGGAGCGCATCCTCGTAATTCCCGACCTGGGCATGGATGAGACTCCTGTTGTAGAGTGTCAATGCATTGCCCGGCTCATCCTTCAGCACCCTGTCCAAGTCAGCCATGGCGGCATTGTAATTATTTTGTTCATAATACATTATGGCCCTGTTGAAATACGCGAATGTACTCGTACTGTCCAGACTTATGGCCATGTCCATATCAGCAATCGCATCTTCATACTTATGCTGTGACGCATACAGACGTCCCCTCCTGATGAATCCCTCAGGCTCGAAACGGTCCAGAGATATCGCCTTGTTGTAATCCGAAAAAGACTTGGTCGTATCCCGCAGGAAAAGCCAGCTGGCACCCCTGTTCAGATACGCCGACGGGTCCTTCGGCTCCTTCCTTATGTACCTGTCGAAGTCCGCTACCGCCTTGTCGAACTGCTGCGCAAGAAAATACGTCACACCGCGGCTGAAATAAAGGCCAATGTAACCGGGGCGCAGGTCAATGGCAGTCTGGAGGTCTCCCAACGCCTTGTCATAGTCACCGAAACGGCTTTCGGTTATCGCCTTATAATGGTATCCTGAAGTGAAAACGGGATTCAGTCTCACGGAATTGTTGAAGTCCTTCTGGGCGCCACGCAAATCCCCGAGATTATATTTCGCGATTCCTCTGTAAAAATACGTCCAATAATCAGTACTGTCAATGCGCGCAAGTACATTGAAATTCTCGATAGCCTTGGAGAATTTCCCGTCGGCAAGGGCGCTTCTTCCCCTGAAGAAGAACACATCCTTGTCATATTGCGCAAAGGCCCCCACCGAAAACAGCAGAAGCAAAGACAATGAAAGGAACCAATATTTAAAATTTCCTGAATTCATCAGAAATTCCTAATTTTGAAGTCATTTTCCAAAAAGGCTGGCTCTCCATGCAAGAAACAGCCGACATAAAAGCCCAGGGAAGGGCTGCGAAAGATTACAAAGATAATCAATTAGTAACATGAAAAAAATAAGTTGCCTCAGATTAAGAGAAGATTTTCGAGGATAGATCTGTTTTCGAAGAAGGAGTGTACTGGATGTACACGACTGATGAGAAAAAAGATATAGACCGAAAAGATTCCTTAAGATGATGCAGGTTATTTTTTGAAGGTTACTTATCATACTCCATTAGTCGAAATGAAGAAAAAATTGCTCAATATAGTCCTGCTGGCTCTGCTGGCATTGCCGGCACTTGCGCAGACAGTGCCGAACATCGGTGCCATCAGCAGCACCCAGGCCCACAATGTCGTATGGGAGACCAAGATTTTCCGTCAAATAGAATTCCTTTCCGACTCTCTGTGCGGAGGAAGGGCAACAGGAACACGTGGAAGCACAGAAGCGGCAGCATGGATCATGAGAAGATTCAGTTCCATAGGACTTATGCCGTGCGGAGACGCCTGGACCCACCATTTCTATGAACCATTCGGAAGGAACGTCATCGGTTTTCTTCCGGGCTCATCCAAACGCCACAGAGACTCATATGTAATCGTAATGGCCCACTATGACGGCCTTGGCACCCTGAACGGAGTGCTCTATCCGGGAGCGGACAGCAACGCCTCAGGAGTAGTGTCCATGATAAGCATCGCTGAAATGTTCTCTTCCATGAGACATCTCGGACGGGCATACGACAGCAACTTGATATTCGTCGCACTGGATGCCAAATCCGGCAGCATGAAAGGCTCCAGAGCATTGTGGAAGATGATTTCCGAAGGACTGCTGCAAGACCCCGTATCAGGCAAGGCAATATCCCCGGACCAGATCGGCATGGTCGTCAACATTGACCAGATCGGAGGCACTATGAGCACATTGAAATCAGGCAGGAAAGACTTCATCATAATGCTCGGACGCGAAGCGGCAGGTCAGGAGAATTCAGGACTCCTCAGCCTCTGCAACCTGAAATACGGGTCTGGACTCGAACTGAGTTATGACTACTACGGAAGCAAGGACTTCACGAATGTCTTCTATCACAGGGTAAGCGACCAGAAAGTATTCCTGGAGAACAAGATACCGGCGGTCATGTTCACGTCGGGAATCACGATGAACAACAACAAGCCTTACGACAACCCTGCTTCCATTGACCTGAACATTCTGAAAAGGCGCATCTGGCTCATGTTCCACTGGATCGAAAGGATATTGTAGCCCTGCAGAAATTTCGTTTTTCAGTTCAATGTTCTTTCACTATCTTTGTAGGTTGTATTTATAATATAAGAAGAAAGATAATAGATGAAAGAATTCTGGCAGGTACTGGTAAAGTACGTTAAACCATACAAGGGATACCTCGGAGGCTCCATTGTACTCAACATCCTCTCCGCGATACTTAACATATTCTCATTTTCATTGATAATACCTATCCTTCAGATATTGTTCAAAATGAACGATACCGTATATTCCTTCATTCCGTGGGATACGGCCGGTATGGGTCTGAAAGATATTGTCATCAACAATGCCTACTACGGCATCACTCTGCTCATCCAGACCAAGGGAGCGGCCGTCACATTGTTCCTCCTCTGCCTCTGGCTCAGCATCATGACCCTGCTCAAGACTGCCTGCTATTTCGGTTCTTCCGCCATAATGATTCCTATTCGCACAAGCGTGGTAAGGGACATGAGGCGCGAACTCTACAACAAGATTCTCTCCCTCCCTCTCGGATTCTTTTCTGAAGAAAGGAAGGGCGACATCATAGCCAGAATGAGCGGCGATATCAATGAAGTGGAGAATTCCATCATGAGCACACTCGACATGCTGCTCAAGAACCCTATCCTCATCATTTTCTACATTGGCACTCTGATAGTTACCAGCTGGCAGCTCACAGTCTTCACCATCGTCGTAGCCCCAGTCCTCATCTGGCTCATGAGCGCACTCGGAAGGACTCTGAAAAAGAGATCGCTCCAGGCCCAGGCTCTCTGGAGCGACACCATGTCACAGCTTGAAGAAACCCTCGGCGGCCTCCGCGTAATCAAGGCTTTCGTAGCTGAAGACAAGATGCAGGCAAGGTTCAACAATGTCACAGAGGCGGTCAAGAAGAAGACCGGCCGTGTAGCCACCAGACAGGCATTGGCACATCCTATGAGTGAATTCCTCGGTACAGTCCTCATCGCGATTGTCCTCGGATTCGGCGGAGTTATCATCCTCAGCGAAAAGGCATGGTTCGACGCTCCGACATTCATATTCTACATGGTCATCCTCTACAGCGTCATCAACCCGTTGAAAGACTTCGCGAAAGCAGGCTACAACATCCCGAAAGGCATGGCATCAATGGAACGTATCGAAGCCATCCTCAATTCAGAGAGC
Organism: Bacteroides sp. CAG:770; assembly: GCA_000435075.1. Lineage (GTDB taxonomy): Bacteria > Bacteroidota > Bacteroidia > Bacteroidales > UBA932 > Cryptobacteroides. Next base: position 30,926 of record FR890653.1, read on the forward strand.
ACCGTCAAAGAAAAGGCTGACGCCAAACTTACGGACGGGTTCAATGATTCCATCACTTTCGAGCATGTGGATTTCGCCTACAGCCCTGACAGAAAGATACTTGACGATATCAGCCTGACAGTGAAGAAAGGCAGCACAGTGGCTATTGTAGGTGAGTCCGGTGCAGGAAAATCAACGCTGGTTGACCTCATTCCACGATTCTATGATGTCTCCGGAGGATGCATACGAATTGACGGCACCGACATCAGAGACCTGAAGATCCACAGCCTCAGAAGTCTGATGGGAAATGTGAACCAGGAACCTATCCTCTTCAATGACACCATCTTCAACAACATCGCGTTCGGTGTGGAAAATGCCACAATGGAAGAGGTGATTGCCGCGGCAAAGATCGCCAACGCACATGAGTTCATCATGGAGAAGGAAGAAGGCTATGACACCAATATCGGAGACCGCGGAATGAAGCTTTCAGGCGGACAGAGACAGAGGCTCAGCATCGCCAGGGCCATTCTGAAGAACCCTCCGATTCTGATTCTCGACGAGGCTACGGCATCTCTTGACACGGAGTCCGAAAGACTCGTCCAGGAAGCTCTTGACAGGCTCATGTCCACAAGGACCACAATAGCAATCGCCCACAGGCTCTCGACAATCAAGAACTCAGATGAGATTATCGTGATGCATGAAGGCAAGATCGTAGAAAGAGGCAAGCACGAGGAACTCCTCGCGCTGAAAGGATATTACAAGAAACTGACTGATATGCAAAGTCTTTAAGGAGGTATTCAAATGGAATCCAAGAAACTTATACTCCCCTTCGTGGAGGGACTTGACAACGCTGCAAGCCTTGAAGAGTTTTCATCAATGCTGTGCAACGCGACTGCCGCGACAAAAGTCGCTACACTAAACTGGCCGGATGATTTTCCATACTGCCCGAAATGTAACGTCAGGGCTGCATGGTGCGATAAGGGTCTCGGCATTCTCTATAATGTCAAAGGTCTGGATCTCAGAGCATTGGCAATGTCAGACAACGGTTCGGTATGGCAGGACAGCTGCTGCGAATTCTTCGTTTCCGACCCATGCGACGGAACGTATTACAATTTCGAGATGAACTGCATCGGAACCTTGCTCGTGTCGAAAAGAAAGAGCCGGGAAGACTGCGTCCATTATACCGCCGAGAAACTGAAGAAGGTCAAGAGGTTCACCTCTCTTGAGCGCAAACAGGTGGAAATCAATGACAAGGAATTCAGCTGGAGCGTGGGAATGTTCATCCCGTTCAGCCTCATCGGCATTGACAAGCACCATATTCCTACTTCGCTGAAAGCGAATTTCTACAAATGCGGCGACCTCACTGCGCACACGCACTTCCTGAGCTGGTCTCCGATTGACGCATCCAAGCCGGACTTCCACAGGCCTGACTTTTTCGGGACTCTGGAACTTGCGCCAAAGCCGGCACAGTCATTCGCCAGGATTATCTTCCCGCTGATGTTCATCTGCTACATCTGCGCTGTGGGTTTCCTGTGTTTCGGACACTTCGAGGACATGCCTGACGTAGCGACGACAATCTTCGGCATTCCGACAGACAAGGTCGTGCACTTCTCGATGTTCTTCCCTTTCCCGCTGCTGGCATACGCGACATTCGGAAGAAAGACCAAAGGAAGATGGAACTCCATACTGTTCATACTCGCCATCTTCCTTGTCGGCTGTATTCTCGGAATCGCCACGGAACTCGGCCAGGGACTGACTGACTACAGAAGCTGCGACATCAATGATTTCAGGGCTGATTCCCTCGGAATGGCTCTCAGTTCCGTATGCGCACTAATTATCGACTCGATAAGACATTCATCAAAACGATGACCAGAAATATATTTACCACCCTTGTACTCTGTCTCTGTCTCGCAATGCCGATGAAGGGGCAGAGTCTTGTCCTTGCACAGTACAAGAACAGATGCGACACGCTTAAGACACTTATCCAACAAAGGACTTCCGTCCTTGCCAATATCCAGCTCAAATCCGTTGCCAGGAAAAACGGCAGTCTGGATTTCTATTTTTCATCGGGAATCGGCGACATTCCATGGAGAAAAGGCGACATCGAATGGCTCAGGCATACCTTGCATGAGATTTCACCTGAAGCCTACGCCCATTATAAGATAGGAACCATCTACAGCGGCAGCTCCAGACTTTCCGACATCGCATTTCCGGAAGCCGGAAATGACGGACACCCTGCCGAGCACAAGTGGAGATTCAAGGATCCTGTCAATGAAAATGGGGCGTCAATCGTCAGGGAAGAATACGGTCAGACCTTCAGCAAGGGATTGACAGGAAGGAATATAGCTCTCTGGCAGAGTCACGGAAGATATTATGAGGAGGCAACACGCAGATGGGAGTGGCAGAGGGCACCTCTGATGACGACCGTAGAGGACATGTACACCCAGAGCTATGTCCTGCCTTTCCTCATTCCGATGCTGGAGAACGCCGGAGCCTATGTCATGACTCCACGTGAACGCGACACCCAGAAATATGAGGTCATCACTGACAATGACCCGGCATTCACAACTCCGAGGGAGGGTCTTCTCAGACGCAGAGGAAAATACAGCGAGGCAGGCAAATGGAGCGATGCCGGAATCGGATTTGCTGACTACAAAGAAGTTTACAGCGGCAATGACAATCCGTTTGCCAATGGTACCGTCAGGAAGGCTTCATGCATAAAAGAGGTCAAAGGAAACGCATTCGCAAGCTGGACGCCTGACATCCCTGAACGTGGGGAATATGCAGTCTATATCTCATACAAATCCCTTCCCAACAGTTCAGAATCAGCACATTACATCGTAAAACATCTTGGAGGCACGACCGATTTTCTGGTAAACCAAAAGATGGGAGGCGGCACATGGATTTATCTCGGCACCTTCGAATTCGCGGAAGGCACCGAGGGTAAAGTCATGCTGGACAACGGCACGAGAAAGGGTACCCAGTTTGTTCCTGGCTCCGTCATCACTGCTGATGCTGTCAAAATCGGTGGCGGCATGGGAAAGATTGCTAGGGGGAACAAGGATATGTCCCCTGAGGAATATACTACGTCCGGTCTTCCTTCTTTCACGGAAGGAGCACTGTACTGGATGCAATGGGCCGGCATAGACACCACCGTCACGAGACGATTCAACAATGATTACACAAATGACTACGGTGACCGCGGCGCATGGGTTTCAGACATGAGCGGCGGCTCCAGAGTGAATCCGAAAAAACAGGGCAAAGGTATTCCCATCGATATGTCATTCGCTTTCCATACTGATGCCGGAACCACTCCAAATGATTCTACAGTAGGCACTTTGGCGATTTACACTCTGATATCGGAAGGTAGCAGGAAGTACCCTGACGGTGAGGACCGCATTCTGGGACGTCTCCTTGCCGACAATGTCCAGTCACAGATCGTTTCCGATGTCCGCGCCCAGTATGATCCGAAATGGAGCAGACGTCAGCTTTCTGACAGGTCATACAGCGAAAGCCGGACAGGAGATGTTCCGGCACTGCTGCTGGAACTCCTTTCCCACCAGAACTTTGCGGACATGAAATATGGCCTGGATCCGGGATTCCGTTTCACGGTCAGCCGCGCTGTCTATAAAGGCATGCTCAAGTTCATGAGCAGCAGATACGGATACAAATATGCCGTCCAGCCTCTGCCGGTAAGGTCATTCGCGGCAATCCTGGATGGCGACACTGCGGAGCTAAGCTGGAAGGAGACAGCTGATACACTGGAGCCTACAGCTATTTCCGAGGGCTTTATCCTCTATACCAGGACAGATGACGGCGGATTTGACAATGGCGTAATCCTGAACAATGTCAGGAAGTCCGGCGACAGGTACTGCATCAATGTTCCTGTCAGGAAAGGCCATCTTTACGATTTCAAGATTGTCGCTTTCAATGCCGGCGGACGCAGTTTCCCTTCCGAGGTTCTGAGTGTCGGAATACCTGAGACAGAAAAGGGCAAGACTGTGCTCGTAGTCAACAACTTCGACCGCATCGCACCTCCTGCATGGTTCGACACCCCGACTTATGCAGGTTTCGATTCCCGTCTCGACGGAGGTGTAGCCTACAAAAAGGAAATCAATTTCATAGGTGAGATGTATCAATGCCGCAGGGAGCTTCAGTGGCTCGATGATGACAATCCCGGTTTCGGTGCATCCTACTCCGACCAGGCAGGAAAGCTCGTCAATGGAAACTCTTTCGACTACCCTTCCCGTCACGGTAAGGCCCTCATGGCTGCCGGCTATAGTTTCTGCTCTGCCAGCGCGGACGCTTTCGCAAACTGCGGCCTGGACAGTTTCTGGGTCACCGACATCATCTGCGGCAAACAGATTTCCACCCCTGCCGGAACTGGCAAAGTCAATGCCGCAAGATTCCAGGTCCTTCCTGAGCCGATGCGCAAGGCTATTTCCGCCTGCACTTCCAAAGGAGGAAACATCCTCATTTCCGGAGCCAATATCGGCACCGACCTTTGTGACCATATCTATCCGACAGTGGCCGACAGCGCCTATATGGTTGACTCTCAAAAGTTTGCCAAGGATGTTCTCGGTTACAAATGGCTGACTAATTATGCGTCCAGATCGGGCAAAGTGCAGAATCTTGGAAAAAGAAAGGAGACAATCTCTTTTTATCAGAAACAAAATGACTATATTTACCAAGTTGAGACGCCTGACGGACTGATGCCGGCTTCAGACAAAGCCTCCGTCTTCCTGCGTTATACAGACACGGATATTCCGGCGGGAATCTTCAACGAAGGCAAAGGATACAGGACGGTGAGCCTCGGTTTTCCGATTGAAACCATAACAGACTTGTCGGAAATGGAATCATTGTTCCGTATGGCATTTGACTTCTTTTACGAAGGAGAGAGAAACTGATAACCTTTATAATTATGACTAATAGAGAAGCTGAAATCATTGGACTTGTCCATAAGGAGGTAAAACCGGCCTTGGGGTGTACTGAGCCGGTTGCCGTCGCTCTTGCAACTGCGCGCGCAATAGAAATCATGATGAGCAATGTCAATGGTTTCTCACCGGCTGAATCATCTTTTAAAATCAATGTTGAAGTAAGCGGAAACATCCTGAAGAACGGTATGGGTGTCGGCATTCCGGGTACCGGTATGATCGGTCTCAGGGTCGCCGCCGCATTGGGAGCCGTCTGCGGCAAATCTTCATACGGGCTGGAAGTCCTCAAGGATCTCGACAAGGAGTCCATATCGGCCGCCAAGAAAATGGTCGCAGAGGACGGGGTGTGCATAAGTATAGCCCATGACTGCCCTAAACTGTATGTCAAGGCGATTATTGTCATTGACAATCACAAGGCTTGGGCTGTCATTGAAAATGAGCATGACAAATTTGTCGAGACCGGTTTCGATGATAAGACAGAAACTCTTGCAAAAAGGGGTGAAAGTCAATGCGAGAGCGCGGATGACAAGGAAACCCGGGATTATCATCTGACAGTCAAGGAGATCTTCGAATTTGCGAACACTGTCGATTTTCATGACATCGAGTTTATTCTGGATGACAGGAAACTGAATCTGGCTCTTGCAGAGGAAGGTCTGAAAGGTAATTACGGCCTCATGGTCGGAAAGACTATCCTGGCATGCAAGGACGAGGTCTTCGGGGATGATTTCCTTTCTTATGCAATGGCATTGACAGCGGCCGCTTCTGATGCCCGCATGGCTGGCTGCACTTTGCCGGCGATGAGCAATTCCGGCAGCGGCAACCAGGGTATCACTGTCAGCATGCCAATCATCGCCTATGCTCTCAAACACAATATTTCGGATGAAAAACTTGCACGTGCATTGATTCTGAGCAATCTTATTGCCATACATATCAAGGGGTACCTCGGTCGTCTTTCTGCCCTGTGCGGATGTGTGGTCGCTTCTACAGGTTCTTCTTGCGGTCTTGTCTGGATTAAAGGTGGCGGATATGAAGAGGTTTGCTATGCCATCAAGAATATGATCGGCAACATTACTGGTATGGTCTGCGATGGCGCCAAGGTAGGTTGTGCAATGAAAGTTGCTTCCGGTGTTTCCAGTTCGATTCAGTCGGCTGTGCTGGCTCTTCAGGGAATCCATGCTTGCGAAACTGACGGTATCATTGACAAGGATATTGAGAAAACCATTGCGAATCTCGGCAGCATCGGTTCTACCGGCATGGAACTCGCGGATGAGTTGATTCAGAGGATTATGGTCTGCAAATAAAACTTAGAAGGTCATGATGGATATTGATTTCGTTGTCACTTGGGTTGATATGGATGACCCTGAATGGAAGAAGAGTTTTGCAAAAGCCAAGGGTACCATTGACAATTCCCAGAATCAGTTTTCTGAGGCGCGTTTCAGGGATTACGGTTTCCTGAAGTACTGGTTCAGGGGTGTGGAGAAGTTTGCTCCGTGGGTAAGGAAGATTCATTTCGTCACTTGCGGGCAGAAACCTGAGTGGCTGGACACGTCGAATCCCAAGCTAAATCTCGTGAATCATACTGACTATATTCCGGAGAAGTTCCTTCCTACGTTCAATTCGACCGTTCTGGAGTTTTATCTTGACAGGATTCCGGGCCTTGCCGAGCATTTTGTTTATTTCAATGATGATTTTTATCTGACCAGTCCTACTGGCCCGGAGCGTTTCTTTGCGCCCAATGGCCTTCCACACGACATTGCCGTTTTCCGTATGAATACGGGACTGAGTCTGTGGTCGAAGACTTTGCGTAATAATGTCAGGCTTATCAATAAACATTTCGACAAGAAGGATGTGCTCAGGCGCGATCATGACAAATGGTTCTCTCCAGAATACGGCAGCAAGGCTAACTTGACGAGGTTGCTTTTTGCATACAACAAGTTCCTGACTATCAGGATTCCGCATAATGCCCAGCCGTATCTGAAATCGACTTTTGCCAGTGTCTGGAATTCTTGCAGGGCTGAACTTGAGGAGGCTTCTACTCATACGTTCAGAAGCGAGACTGACCTGACTCCTGAGCTTTTCCGTACATGGCAGATTTGCGAGTCGAATTTCGAGCCGTATAACACGTACAAGGATACGAAGATGTTTCCGCTGATGGTGAAGCCGAAGCAGGCTGTGAAGGCTATCCGTGATCAGAAGTACAAGCTGGTATGCATCAATGACAGTGTGCATATCCGCAATTATGATGAGGTGATGTCCAATCTGGAGGCCGCTTTCAATAGTATTCTTCCTGAAAAGTCTTCGTTCGAGTTGTAGATGAACAATGCCTTAGCCGGGATTGATAGACGGCCGGAGAATTGAATTGCTGCTCCAAATGAGCAAATCAGATTATTATGTCCGTAAAGAGTTTTTTCTTTGCGGACTTTTGTATGACATGTCAGGAATCATTTGCCGGTCACGATATCGTTTGTTGTCAGGTAACGCAGTACGGCGGAACTCACTCCGCTGCGCTCCGTTCGGCCCTCCTACCGTTTCCTGCGTCCTCGCTCCCGCGAGAACTTGTCTCCGGCAGGCACCTCCCACTTCCCGAGGCCGTGGGTTGGCCACGTCCGCCGTACTGCGCCACCTGACGGACGACATGTCGATGAAGAAAACGGTGTAAGAAAACGCCATTTTTTACCCCGTTTCAGAAAATTTAGAAAAACGGTGAAAAATTGAGCCGATATTTACACCGTTATTTTCACCTGACACCTAAACTCAGTTTTTCTCCTTCCCCTGAACTCACGGAATGTTCGTACTGGGCACACTATTTTGTTCGCTACTATACCACGGAAGGCAAGTTTCTACCAGTAACACACAGTATTACGGTTAGGGGAAACGCTGTGTTCCGCGGTTCCGTACTTCTGTTGTGTAAGCATCTCTGGAGTCACGTCCGTTGTCGAGGCCGCGCCCAGGAGGACCAGGCCCTCCCACTTCGTGGGCCCTTCCCTCTAGTGACGAGGGCGTCAAGTCCTCCTGGGCGCGGCCTCGACAATTTCACACTTTTATGTTCGCTACTATACTACGGAAGGCAAGTTTCTACCATTAACACACAGGATTACGGTTAGGGGAAAATGCTGTGTTCAGCGGTTCCGTACTTTTGTTGTGTAAGCATCTATGGAGTTACGTCCGTTGTCGGGACGGCGCCACATTGATTTTTGCAATAGTTTGATTCTTAGGGTGTTATGAAATTCAGTGTGGATTAGTGGCCAAAAAATCTTCGGAAATCCACGCTTAAAATGAACGATACCTGATTATCAATGTGTTACTGAGGGGGCCGTGGCGTCGTCCCGACATACATTAGAGAATATTCGTGCTGGGCAAAGCATAAAAAAAGTTTCCGAAGAGAAATCTTCGGAAACTTTGTGATCCCAATAGGATTCAAACCTATAACCTTTTGATCCGTAGTCAAATGCTCTATTCAATTGAGCTATGGGACCATTTCAGGTCTAAAGACCTGTATTATACTACTCGGTAGCGCCCTCTTCCTTGAGAACAACGAGCTTCTTCTCCTTAATTCTAGCCTTCTTACCAGAAAGGTTTCTGAGGTAGAAGATTCTAGCTCTGCGGACGTGACCGACCTTGTTAACTTCGATAGAATCGATGAATGGAGACTGGAATGGGAAAATTCTCTCAACACCTACACCACTTGAGATCTTTCTTACTGTGAAAGTCTTGGTGAATGGAGTAGCACCGCTAATCTGGAGAACTACACCTCTAAATTTCTGGAGTCTCTCTTTGTCACCCTCTTTAATTCTGTAAGTTACGGCAATTGTGTCACCGCCTTTGAACTTAGGGTAAGAAGCAACTTTCTCGTTTACAAAAGCCTGCTCTACTACTTTTATCAAATCCATTTCTAATCAATTTTTAAAGCGCAACGTTACCTTTAACTCAACGATTGTAAGAGGTTGCTTTGTTATTGGGATTGCAAAGGTAAGAACTATTTTTTAATCTGCAAACTTTTTTGACAAATTTTTCACAAATTTCAGAAATTCTCCTTCATCTTATCGAAAAGGTTCTTGTCTTCCCTGCTGAGATTCGGCACAAATGACTCGCTCTGACGCATTGACTCGAGCGCATCCTTCTCGCTTGATTTCAGCTTCTTAGGAATCCATACAAGATACTTCACGTACAAGTCGCCGGTACCGCTGCCGTAGCCTTTGACAGCAGGCATTCCCCTGCCGCGCAATCTCACTATGGTACCGGACTGGGTACCAGGCTCGATCTTAATCTTATATGTACCATCCAGACATGGAATCGCTGCCTCACCTCCCAGGATTGCATCGGTCACAGGAATAATCTTGGTATAGAACAAATTTTTGCCCTCACGTTTCAGAGACTCATGAGGAAGTTCTTCTATCACTACAAGAAGGTCTCCATTGATGCCGCCGGCCTTGGCCGCATGGCCCTGACCCTGGAGAGTCAGCTGCATACCATCCTCGACACCGGCAGGTATATTGACGGTAACGGTTACGCGCTTGCGTACGAGACCTGTTCCACCGCATGTATGACAAGGATTGGAAACAACCTTTCCTTCACCGCCGCACCTTGAGCACGTCGTGTAAGTAACGGTACGTCCAAAGATACTGTTGACATATCTCTGCTCCTGACCTGAACCGTGACAAACCGGACAAGTCTGGATATCAGACTCATTCTTCGTTCCCTTGCCGCCGCAGTCAGGGCACTGCTCATACCTCTCGATGGAAATCTCCTTGGTCACGCCCTTGGCAATTTCCTCCAATGTAAGACGGACTCTAGTCCTAATATCACGTCCTCTCTGGACACGCTGCTGAGAACCGCCTCTGCCACCGAATCCGCCGAAGCCGGAAAAGCCACCGAAGCCGCCGCCGTTTCCGCCGAAGTCAAAGCCGGCACCAAACAAATCCTTAAGGATATCATTGATGTCAAAGCCACTGAATCCGCCGGCACCGCCACCGAAGCCACCTGACGGACCATTGAATCCGAACTGGTCGTATTTTGCCCTCTTGTCCGGATCACTCAGCACCTCATAAGCCTCAGATGCCTCCTTGAAATTCTCCTCAGCCGTCTTCTTCTCCGCATCAGTACCGCTCACCCATCTGTCAGGATGCCACTTGAGCGCGAGCTTCTTGAAAGCTGACTTTATCTCATCAGCGCTGGCCGTCTTCGCAACGCCCAGAACTTCATAATAATCTCTCTTTTCAGCCATAGTTACAAATACCTCCCTAGATTCCTACGACAACCTTGGCATAACGGAGAATCTTTCCACCGAGCATGTAACCGGTCTCGATAACATCATAGACAAGGCCCTTTTTATCCTCATCCTCGACAGGCACCTGAGCCACAGCCTCATGGAAATCAGTATCAAACTTCTGTCCTTTAGCCTCGATTTTTTCCAACCCCTTGGACTTCAAATACTTCATGAGTTTGTCATAAATGAGGGCAGTACCCTCCTTAGCTGCCTCATCGCTTGACTTGCTGAGAAGTTCCATAGCCCTCTCACAATCATCAAGAACCGGAAGAAGGCCCTTGATAGTATCCTTGGCGGCAGAATTGACAAGCGCGAGCTTCTCCTCGGAAGTACGGCGTCTGAAAGTATCAAACTCAGCCATAAGGCGCACATAATCATCCTTTTCCTTGGCAAGTTTAGCCTCTATATCTTTTTTCTCCGCTTCAAGTTTCGCTATCTTTTCTTTACAATGTCCTTTTTCATGGCACTCTTCCTCAGAAGCGCCATCAGACTTTTTGTCAGCATTGTCACATTTCTGCTCGTCACACTGACATGTTTCCTCAGAGCAAGGAGCCTCATTTTCCATCTTTTCCTGATCTTTTTTCAGCTCTTTCTCTTCTTCTCTTTGCTTTTTCATATCGTCTTAACCTTTTATATCTTTTTGAAAACAACCCATAAATGGTCGCTATAATAATCACCCACAACATATTAACCCGTATGGTCAGGCTGGGTTATCCACGACCATACAGTCCAATGAATGAGCAAATTATCTGCCACAGCGAAAAACTGACAAATTGACACCACAACCGGAGAGGCATCATCCGCAATTACAAACCAAGCGGGGCCCGGCCATCAGGTCAAGCCCCGCATAAAGCCCCAGAAGGATTCAACTTGCCGTGTACATCCACGCAAATCCGACCGATATAAATCAATGCTAGAGTTCGAACAGTTTTGCGGCTGCAACAGCGCAATTAATTCCGTCAATGGCAGAAGACACGATTCCTCCTGAATATCCTGCGCCCTCACCACAAGGGAAAAGACCAGGAACCTGAGGACATTGACAAGTCTCGGCATCACGAACGATACGTACCGGTGAAGAAGTTCTGGACTCGACACCAAGGAGAAGCGCATCCTCAGTGTAATATCCACGCATCTTATTGTTAATCAGAGGGAAAGCCTTCTGAAGACGCGAAGCCACACACTCTGGAAGAAGCTCATACAAAGGCGCTGAAACCACACCCGGACGATAAGATGTCTCCGGCAAATCCTCTGACATCTGCTCCTCGCAGAAATCCACCATCCTCTGAGCTGGAGCGCAAAGTTTATTCACAACACCATTTTCATCAGCCTCAGCATGTTCAGCAGCATAATCAAACATCTTCTTCTCTACATCATGCTGGAAGTTCAGCAAAGAGAACACACCATATTTCTTATATTCCTCAGGGACATCATCCGGTTCGATGGAAACCACCACACCGGCATTGGCCCACTTCGAATTTCTGGCCGAATTGGACATTCCGTTGAGAACAGTATAGCCGTCTTCAGTAGCGGACGGAACAAGAATACCTCCAGGGCACATACAGAACGAGAACACTCCTCTCTCATCCACCTGTTCCACGAAAGAGTACTCGGCAGCAGGGAAACCAGGCTCCCACTGGCCACGATAACGGATCTTGTTGATAAGGGCCTGAGGATGTTCCACACGGACACCCATCGCGAAGCCCTTGGCCTGAAGTTCCCAGCCCTTCTTGTCGAAAAGTTCATAAATATCGCGAGCGGAATGGCCCGTAGCCACGATAACAGCCTTTGCCTTAAATGTCAATGCCGATTCCCCGTCTTTTTCATCAATGGCAGTCACGGTGATGACACCGTCCTCTCCCCTTTCAATGTCAGAGACTCTCGTCTGGAAATGATACTCGCCGCCATGCTCAATCACACACTCGCGGATATTGGAGACAAGACGCGGAAGTTTGTCCGTACCGATGTGAGGATGAGCGTCAATGAGAATGGACGGATCAGCACCGAAGTTCACGAACTGGTGGAGAACCTCCCTATTGTCTCCTCTCTTCGAGGATCTCGTAAAGAGCTTGCCATCAGAGAAAGTACCGGCTCCGCCCTCACCGTAGCAATAATTGGAATCCGGATTCACGACTCCTGTCCTGGACAGTTTCGCGATATCCGGCTTACGGCCGCTTACATCCTTGCCGCGCTCCAGAACCACCGGCTTGAGGCCAAGGGTAAGGAGCTTCAATGCTGCAAACATACCTGCAGGACCGGATCCGATGACAATCACCGGCTCACCGGCATGAACATCCTGATATTCAGGAAGTTTATACTCCTCATACGGTTCATCCTTCCTGTAAGCCGCCACTCTGTAACGCATCGTGACGTCACCTCTGGCATCTATCGAACGATGCACGATATGACAATGCGCATCGGCATTGTTCATCGTAGGCTGATATGACTTAGTCGGGTCAATGACATTGATAACAGCATTCGGCCTCAGACGCAGAGCCTCTGCAGCAGCCATCCTGATGTCATCCAGTCTAGGTTCTCTGCCCATGCGGCAGGATACTTCAAATTCTATCATTTTTCAAAAAAATTATCTTTCATTAAAAGCTCAAGTCCCCGGCAAATCAGGGAACTCTCGTGCCCCCTGTTAAAAATCCGCCATTCTCGATACCGGAGCCACATCAAGAGGGGTGCGCTCACCTGCAAGATAATGGTAATAGCCTGCAATGGCAATCATAGCCGCATTGTCCGTAGTGAACTTGAACTCAGGCAGATACGTATTCCAGCCACGCTTCTTGCCCTCCTCCTCGATACGATTCCTGAGACCGCTGTTCGCAGAAACGCCGCCACCGATGGTAATCTCCTTGATACCTGTCATCTTGGCCGCCTTGATGAGCTTGTCCATCAGAATATCTATCAATGCTTTCTGGAAACTTGCACAGATGTCTTCCTTGTTCTTTTCCATGAAATCAGGATCCTTGGCAATCTCATCGCGGACAAAATACAGGAGAGAAGTCTTGATGCCACTGAAACTGTAGTCCAGCCCCGGGATATGGGGCTTCGCGAACTTGAAACGGTCAGGATCACCAAGTTTTGCAAGCTTGTCAATGATAGGGCCGCCCGGATAGCCGAGTCCCATCATCTTGGAGCACTTGTCAAAAGCCTCCCCCACAGCGTCGTCGATTGTCTGACCTAGAATTTCATAGTCAAGAGGACTGTTCACCTTGACTATCTGAGAGTTGCCTCCTGAGACGAGGAGACATAGATAAGGAAATTCCGGATGATGGTTTTCCTTGTCATACTGTTTCACGAAATCAGCCAGGATATGTCCCTGAAGATGATTGACCATCACCATAGGTATTCCGAGAGACACGCTCAGAGCCTTCGCGAAAGATGTGCCTACGAGCAAAGAGCCGAGAAGGCCCGGACCACGTGTGAATGCTATGGCAGTCAGTTCCTCCGGCTTAACCCCGGCCTTTTCCAGAGCCTGGCTCACTACAGGAACGATGTTCTGCTCATGAGCTCTGGACGCCAGTTCCGGAACGACACCGCCATAATCTTTGTGAACCTGTTGACTGGCAATGACATTGGACAATAAATACCCGTCCTTGATAACTGCAGCGGAAGTATCATCACATGATGACTCAATTCCGAGAATGATGTCTGTATGTTCCATTATCTTTCAAAAAACTCCAAATATGACGCGCAAAGGTAATAAAAAGGTAATAAATAATCTTTATCAGACGACAAAAACAGACATTGAACCGACATTATCCCCATGAAATCAAAACAAAATTAGTATTTTTGTATGATACAACTTTCTCTGGCCCCGGGACAGAGACAAAAACGACAGGAACTGAAAAAGGCAGTTAAAATAGTCTATCTGACAATCATGACCATAGTGGCGCTCATTGTCGCCGCTCTGATTGCCGTGCAGTCACCTGCCGTACAGACATATATGGCCGACAAAATCCTCGCTTCACTGAAAAACAGCATTGACGGGGACATCACCATAGGCAAGATCCACGTGGCGCCTTTCAAGGCAGTCATGCTGAAAGACGTGGCTGTCATTGACAGGCATCCGTTTCCGGACACTTCAGGTGCCGCTCCTGTGGACACTTTCTTTTCCGCAAGATACGTGACGGCTTCCCTCAGCGTAAAAAACCTCACGTCTCCCGACGGAGGCATATACCTGAGCTCCGCAAAAGTGACTGACGGACAGTTCAATCTCACGATCGAGCCCGGCATTGACAGCGCCTCATCCAGCACTAACCTGAAACGCATTTTCCACCTCGGGAACTCCGACAAGAACGAAGAGAAGAAGGACAAGGAAGTCTTCAGCATATCGAACGTGAAACTGGAAGGCATGAGGTTCAGGATGGTGAACTACAAGCAGGACAGGACCGCATACGGAAGTGACTCCATAAACTGGTTCGACCTGGATGTCAGTGACATAAACCTCTCAGGACGGGACCTGAAACTGAAAGGCCCGGTAATGTCCGGCACATGCGACAAACTGTCATTCAGGGAAAAGAGCGGATTCGAATGTCTCCTCCTCTCAGGAAAAGCAAAGGTAGGAAACGGAAAGACCATAGTGGATGACCTCAGAATCAAGGATGACTGGTCAGACATCACGCTGCCGTCTTTCGTGATGTCATACAAAGATACGGATTCGTGGTCCTACTTCACCAGCGATGTCAGGATGACCGGCCAGATAAAGCCAAGTATCGTCAGCATGAAGACATTGGGATATTTTGCACCGGCATTGAAAAACTTCCGGCTTGCAGCCCGTCTGGAAGGCGACGTTGACGGATACGTGAACGACCTGTCAGTCAAGGATATACGCATCAGGACGAGCGATGCCGACGGATACCGGGACTGGGCGGACCACGAAGGACACGGCATTTCCGGCACCATTACAGGCTCCGTCGTCGGACTGCCGGACTCATACGGAATGATGACAGAAGCCACACTCAGCCACATCAGATTCACATCCTCCGGGCTGGAACACTTCATAAAAGGCTGGGCGCCCGGGGCATCCCTGAACATTTCCAATCTCTGCAAAGGAAGCAGACTCGAATTCTCAGGAAGGATGCGGGGACCGCTCAACAGACTCCACGTCCACGGAATCATCACCGACGGAGCGGGAAAGGTCAATGCCAATGCCCACATCTTCAATGTCATTGACAAGTACCGGCCGCTGGAAATCGGCGGAACCGTTCAGACTGAAAGTCTGGATATCAGCAGAATCGTCGCAGGCGTCCCGATAGGCCCTTGCGACATGAGGGCTGGACTTTCCGCGACATTGGCGGAAGACGGGCCGGATGTCCGCATCGACTCCCTCCACGTCGACAGGCTGAACGTGCTTGGATATGACTATACAGGCCTGTCGGCAGCAGGAACCTACAGCCAGGAGGCGTTCAACGGACGTATCGTCTGCAGCGACCCGAACCTCAACTTCCTGTTCCAGGGTATCTTCACGTTGTCATCCAAGACCAACAACGCGCTGTACAAGTTCTACGCAAACCTCGGATATGCAGACCTCAACGCCCTTAATATCGACAAGAGGGGCACTTCCAAAGTGAGCTTCACTACCCAGGCGAACTTCACCAGAGTAAGCGGAGAGGACATCATCGGAAACATCGATGTCAATGACATCTTGCTTGAGGACGACCATGGTATCCACAATATCGGAGACATCGAAATTTCATCACACGCCAGAAATGACATGAACAGGGTGAAATTCACATCGTCATTCGCAGACATTTCCTATGTAGGTTCCAAGTTCTTCGCCAGCTTCATGCGTGACCTTCAGACAGTTACGACAAAGAAAGAATTACCGTCACTGTACCGGGACCCGGGCAGCACATGGGACGGGAACAGATATGACCTTTCCTTCAGGTTCCATGACACGAAAGACCTGCTGTCATTCATCGCTCCCGGAGCCTATATCGCAGACAGCACGGCATTGACCCTAAGCATTGACGATGACGGGGCAATGGAAGCAAGACTCAAGTCCGGACGACTGGCATACAAAGACAAATACCTGAAAGGCATTGACTTGCGCATCGACAATTCAGGAAAACAGTTGACGGGTATTCTCAATGCAGGAGAGGTTTCCGCCTCACCTATACTTGCAAAATCCTGCAATCTCCAGATTCTGGCGGACAACGACAGCATCGGGCTCGGGTTCAGATATGATAACGAAAGCGAATTGGCAAACAGGGGCGAGATAATCCTGAACGGAAACATTTACCGTGACGACAAGGATTCTCTTGCTGTCAGAGCCAGCTTCCTCCCTTCATATATATACTTGAAGCCAAATCTCTGGAAGATAGCCTCCAACGACATCAACATTCATAAGGAGACAGCAAAAGTGGACAGTCTGGCGATCATCGGAAACGGGCAGACGATTCTTCTGGACGGCGGATGGTCCGCATCCCGGACCGACACGCTGAGGCTGAACATGGACAAGTTCGACATCTCGCTCGTCAATGCGTTCACCAGCTTTGACATGGACATAAAGGGGCGTGTCACCGGACGTGCGATGCTCATTTCCCCGGCCCGTGAGAAGACAGGGCTCCTCATGGGAATCGTCTGTGACTCAACAGGTTTTGGAGGGCGGGAAGTCGGAACGCTTCGTGTCGGAGGTGTCTGGGATGAAGAAAAACAGGGCTTCAGTTACGCATGCAGGAATCTCCTTTACGGCAACCAGACCTTCGGGGCCAACGGAAATTTCTATCCGAAAACCAAGCAGATTGAAGGAAAACTCTCCCTGTCCGGATTTGATTTGGGATATGCGGAACCATTCCTGAAATCCGTGTTCAGCAGCATGGACGGCCGTCTTTCAGGAGACATTTCATTCAACGGCCCGCTGGAGAAACTTGAGATTGACGGAAACGACCTGACTCTCGCCGACGGAAAACTCGGGGTGGACTTCACGAAAGTCACGTACAATGTGTCCGGCCCGCTGTCCGTAAGCAGCAGTGGCCTGAGATTCCACAACATGGACATAAGCGACAGGTTCAATGCCAAAGGAACTGTCAACGGACTCATCGGCTGGGACCACTTCAGGGACATGACCTTCGACACCGGCATCAGGTTCAGCAAGATGGAGGTCCTGAATCTTAGAGAATCCGACAACCCGTCATTCTACGGCAATGTTTCGGCAACTGGTGAGGTCGCCATAACAGGGCCTCTCAATGCCATAATTCTCTCCGCAGACGCGAAGACCGACAAGCAGGGCGATTTCCATATTCCACTGAACACCTCGTCATCGGCAGGAACGTCCAACCTGCTGACATTCAAGGAGCCATATAAAGAAATAATCATTGACCCTTATGAGGAAATGATGCGGAGGCTCAAGGAAAAAGAGAAGAAATCAAATGATTTCGGAGTAAGGCTGAAGGTCAATGCCACACCGCAGGTTTCCGCCAACATTGAAATAGACAAAGCAGCCGGAAACGTCCTGACCGGATACGGAAACGGACTCATTGACCTGGACATCAGGCCCAGCACCGGTGTTTTCAGCATCAACGGAAACTACAGCATCACGAGCGGTGTCTATCATTTCGTGGCTCTGGGAATCGCAAAGAGGGATTTCACCATACAGGACGGAAGTTCCGTGAGATTTACCGGAGACGTGATGGACAGTGACTTGAACATCAATGCATTATACAAGACTAAGGCATCTGTCGGGACATTGATAGCGGATACGACTTCCACTTCTACAAGAAGGACTGTGGAGTGCGGTATCGCCATCACGGACAAAATCAAGAACCCACGGCTGGATTTCTCCATCAACATTCCGGACCTGGATCCAACCACACAGGGACGGGTGGAAAGCGCACTGAACACCCAGGACAAGGTCCAGAAACAGTTGCTGGCACTTCTGCTCACCAACAGTTTCCTGCCTGACGAGCAGTCCGGCGTCACGAATACATCTTCGTCAATGCTATACACCAATGTCTCGGAAATCATGGCGGGACAGCTGAACAATATACTCCAGAAGTTGGATATCCCGCTGGACTTCGGACTTGATTACCAACAGGATGTGAGCGGTTCCAACATATTCGATGTAGCTCTTTCCACAGCCTTGTTCAACAACAGGGTAATCGTGAACGGAACCATCGGAAACAGGCAGTACAAGTCCAGCACCTCAAGTTCGGACGTGGTGGGAGACCTTGACATTGATGTGAAACTCGACAAGCCGGGAGCAGTCAGGCTGAACCTGTTCTCCCACTCGGCTGACCAATATACCAATTATCTGGACAACAGCCAGAGAAACGGTATCGGACTTACATACCAGAAAGAATTCAACACCTTCGGTGAAATGATACGGAACATGTTCCGGAGCAGGAAGCGCAAACAGGAAATCGAGGCGGAAAAACTTCAGGAACAGCAGAATGAGAGACAAATTAAAATCAGAATCGAAGCGGATGACGCAGCTAAAAAGAGAAGAAATGGAAAAAAGCAACAATAAGGGAAGACTCTTCCTGATTCCTTCCCCGCTGGGAGAAAATGACCCACGCGAGGTAATACCTGACGGAGTTTTGTCAATGCTGCCTAAGCTTACCACATATGTTGTGGAGGCTACGAGGACAGCCAGACGATACCTGTCCGCAGCCGGTCTCAAAGGGCATATCCAGGAACTGGAATTCCATGAACTGAATGAGCATACGAAACCTGACGAAGTAAAGGCCCTTCTGACATTGTTCGACAACGGCAATGATGTCGGACTGATTACCGAAGCGGGACTCCCGGCTGTCGCCGATCCGGGCTCTCAGCTCGTAAGTCTGTGCCACAAGGTCGGCATTGAAGTCGTGCCTTGTTCCGGTCCTTCTTCGCTCATGCTGGCATTGATGGCATCCGGCCTCAACGGACAGTCATTCGCATTCCTCGGATATATCCCGGCCAAGACTGACGAGAGGAGGCAGGCGCTGAAAAGCATTGAAAAACATTCTCTTACGGAGCGTCAGACAAAGCTCTTCATCGAGACTCCGTACAGAAACGAGCAGCTTTTCAGGGATATTCTTTCCACATGCCAGAACTCCACTGAACTTTGCATCGCAGCGAACATCACCATGCCGGACGCATTCATAAAGACCAAGACCGTCGGAGAATGGAAGAAATGTTCAGAGGGGAAGGAAATCATAGGCAAGCGCCCGTGCGTATTCCTGATTCTCGCCCATAGAAACGCTTAAAATATTGAATATGACCAAGAAAGCATCATATATAACTCTCGGCTGCAAGTTGAACTATGCGGAAACTTCCACCTATGAAAGGAATTTCATAAAGGAAGGATATGAATCCGTACCCTGGACAGAGAAGGCCGACCTTTATGTCATCAACACATGTTCCGTCACAGAACATGCTGACAGGAAATCGCGCAATATAATAAGGAAGATTCACAGGACAGCGCCTGAAGCAACTGTCATCGTGACAGGATGTTACGCACAGCTGAAGCGTGCGGAGGTGGAAGCGCTCGAAGGCGTCAGCCTGGTTTTCGGGGCGGATGAGAAGAATTCGCTGGTAAAGACCACACTCGAATTCATCGGGGGACGCGAGTCAGTGCCGCAGGACCTTTCCGCCAATGATACTTTCGCTGCCTATTCAAGCGGAGAAGAGAGGACAAGGTCATTCCTGAAGGTCCAGGACGGATGCGACAACTTCTGCGCATACTGCACCGTTCCGTTCGCAAGAGGCCGCAGCCGCAGCATATCCATCGCCACCGCCGTAGAGGAGGCCAAGAAGATTGCCGCTGCAGGAGTAAAGGAAATTGTGCTCACCGGTGTCAATACAGGAGATTTCGGAAGGAAGACAGGAGAGAGTTTTCTGGATCTGCTCAAGGCTCTCAATGACGTGGAAGGCATTGAAAGATACAGGATTTCTTCCATTGAACCGAACCTTCTCACGGACGAGACCATCGACTGGATAGCCTCAGGGACCAAGTTCCAGCCGCATTTCCATATTCCGCTGCAGAGCGGAAGCGACACTCTGCTGAAGGATGTCGGCAGGAAATATACGACTGAGTTCTTCGCTTCGAAGATTGACTACATTCGGGAGAAAATGAATCCGAAGGAGGGTGAGGTCAATGCTGACGGAAGCAGGAAGCCTGACGTGTTCTTCGGCATTGACGTAATCGCGGGACTTCCGGGCGAGACCGACGAACTTTTCCTCGAGACATATAACTTCCTGAAAGACAGGGTGCGTCCGGCATTCATCCACATCTTCCCTTACTCCAGGAGGCCCGGGACGAGGTCTGCCGCACGCAAGGACCAGGTCCAGGACTGCATAAAGACAAGGAGGGTGTCAATGCTGGAGGAACTTTGCAAGTCGCTCAACGAGGAGTTCATCGCATCGCAGAAAGGTGTACGGGAGAACGTCCTTTTCGAGGAGAGCTGCAACAACGGCATGATTGCAGGCTACACCGGCAATTATATAAAGGTAGAGAGGCCGTGGGACGAATCTCTCGCAGGAAAAATCGTGGAGGTGACATTATGAAGGCCAGACTCACATTTCTCGGGACAGGAACATCCCAGGGAGTTCCAATCATAGGATGTCAGTGCAATGTGTGCAAAAGCATTGACCCTCATGCCAAAAGGTTCCGCTCGGCGGCATTGGTGGAGTATGGAGGCCTGACAATACTTGTGGATGCCGGTCCGGATTTCCGTATGCAGATGCTGCGTCATGGCATCTCTCATCTGGATGCCATCCTGCTGACACACAGCCACAGGGACCATACCGGAGGACTGGATGACGTAAGGTCATTGAATTACATTGACCAGCGTGCTGCTGAAATCTATTGCGAGCAGTCTGTCCTGGATTCTCTCAAGGAGGGTTTCGACTATGTTTTCGCAAAGAGGAAGTATCCCGGGGCTCCGGAATGGAACATACATCTCATTGACGAAAGGCCATTCTTCGTGGAGCCGGGAGATGAGGACAGGAAACTTGTATGGGTGCATGACAAGGGATATTGCTATCAGAATCCGGATGGTTCGACGACTCCTACTGATGACAACATCGTGTCGGAGGCGGAGCATGCAGAGGACTCTGATTTCTCCGGAGAGCTGAGATCGTCCACAGGAAAGGGCATTGAAATCATTCCCATCAGGGGAATGCATGACAAAATGCCTGTTCTGGGATTCAGATTCGGCAAAATTGCGTATATTACGGACATGAGTCTGTTGCCTGACAGGGAGCTCGTAAAACTACAGGGGCTGGAACATGTTACCCTCAACACGGTGGGATATAAGCCTCACCACTCGCATTTCTCTCTTTATCAGGCAATTGACGTAGCCCGGAAAATCGGCGCAAAACATACGTGGCTGACTCATCTGTCACATACGTTTCCTGTCTATGGAGATTTCTGCGGACAGCTTGAGGAGATTGCGCCCGACATCGACATAAGGCCTGCGTATGACGGACTTGCAATCGAAGGGTAATTTACATTTAAGAGAATATGGAAAACATTGATAATAATACAGTTACAGAGCCCGTGATTTCCTTCAGGGATGCGGAAATCATGAACGGTGAGACTTCTGTGATATATGACTTGGATATGGATGTATATCCTGGGGACTTCGTATATATAGTAGGTAAGGTGGGAACCGGCAAGACTTCCATCATCAGGACCATCATTGCGGAAAACCCTCTGACAAAGGGGAATGGAACCGTATGCGGATACGAATTGAACGGTATCAAGGATAAGGACATTCCTTATCTCAGGCGTAAGATCGGTGTCGTTTTCCAGGATTTCCAGCTGCTGATGGACAGGAGCGTGGAGGACAATCTGGGGTTTGTTCTCAGGGCTACCGGATGGAAGGACACGGAAAAAATCGACAAGAGAATCCGTGAGGTTCTGGAAAATGTGGGTATGGAGAACAAGGCGCACAAGATGCCTCACCAGCTTTCTGGCGGTGAACAGCAGAGAATTGCCATCGCAAGGTCTCTCCTGAATGACCCGGGCGTGATAATTGCTGATGAGCCGACCGGAAACCTTGATTCCGAAACCGCTGACGGTATCATGAAACTTCTCACGGGCATCAACAGGACCAAAGGGACTGCTGTGGTCATGGTTACTCATAACCGTAATATTTTCGACAGCTACCCCGGAAGGGTCATGCTCTGCAAGGACGAGAGTTGCAAGGAAATGTTGTAGGACTATGACAAAGAAGGACAGATATAAGGGAATCGTAGCCTGGTTCGAGGAAAATGTGCCGGTAGCGGAGACTGAACTCCACTACGATACGCCTTTCCATCTCCTGATTGCAGTCATTTTGTCTGCCCAGTGCACGGACAAGCGTGTCAATATGGTGACGCCTGCCCTGTTCGAGGCCTATCCTGACCCTCAGACACTGGCAAAAGCAAGTTTCGATGAGGTATTTCCTTTCGTCAGGAGCATTTCCTATCCGAACAACAAGACAAGCCACATCATCGAGATGGCCCGGAAGCTTGTCAATGATTTCGGCGGGGTCGTCCCGTCTGACATCGATGAGCTTATGAGTCTTCCCGGTGTCGGCAGAAAGACTGCCAATGTGGTGGCTTCTATCGTCTATGACAAGCCTGTCATCGCGGTAGATACCCATGTCAGCCGTGTTTCCAAGAGGCTTGGGCTGTCTGACGGCAAGACGCCAGAGGCTATCGGAAAGGAACTTGAGGCCAACATTGACGAGGACAAAAGGGCAATTGCCCATCATTGGCTCATATTGCAGGGACGATATGTCTGCACTGCAAGAAAGCCGCACTGCGAAGAGTGCGGACTGAAGGTGTGGTGCCGGGAGTATAGCCGGAACCTGCGCAAGAATGAACTTAAAATTTGATAAGTAACACATAACAATATGCACGAGATTATTCATTTCACTTCTGAAAACATATTTCTTATCGGGTCAATCCTGGTATTTACAGCGATAGTCGTTTCCAAAACGGGAAACAAATACGGTGTTCCTTCCCTCCTCATATTCCTGTTGGTCGGAATGCTGTTCGGAAGCGATGGACTCGGACTTGTATTCGACAATTATAATCTCGCGCAATTCCTCAGTATAGTAGCATTGTGCGTCATCCTGTTCACGGGCGGTCTTGAAACAAAATTCAAGGAAATCCGTCCCGTAATCGGACCTGGTGTCGTGCTTTCGACCTTGGGCGTCTTCCTTACGGTCATATTCACGGGAGCATTCATCTATTTCCTTTCCAGAATTGAGCGAATCGGATTGTCGCTGTCCATCGTGATGTGTTTCCTGCTGGCAGCGGTAATGTCTTCTACGGATTCGGCCTCTGTATTCAGCATATTGAAAAACAGCAAGATGAGGCTCAAGCAGAATCTGAAGCCGATGCTGGAGCTGGAGTCCGGTAGTAACGACCCGATGGCGTATGTCATGACGATTGTGCTCATCCAAGTTGCAAAGCTTCTTTATGAACCTGCATCAAGCATAAGCGGCATCGACTATTCCCATCTGATTCTCAGTTCATTGCAGACACTCTTCCTGCAGATGACCATCGGTTCTCTGGCCGGTGTCGCTATCGGTTTCGCAGCCGTATGGACTCTGAAAAGGGTCAAACTGAACAGTGCTCCGCTCTACTCGATTTTGCTTCTTGCGGTCAGCTTCTTCGCATTCTCGATGACCCAGATGATTCAGGGCAACGGCTATCTGGCAGTATATATCGCAGGCCTCATCATAGGAAACAAGCCGATGAACAACAGAAAGGAGATTCTCTCCTTCATGGACGGCATGACCTGGATTATGCAGATCGGAATGTTCCTCAGCCTCGGTCTGCTCGTCAATCCTCATGAGATGCTGCATGTCGCACCTATCGCCCTTCTCATCGGTCTTTTCCTGATATTTGTAGGACGTCCTCTTACAGTATTTCTCTGTCTCCTGCCATTCCGGAAGATATCTTTCAGGGCCAAGTTGTTCACTTCGTGGGTCGGCCTGAAGGGTGCCGTACCTATCATATTCGCCACTTATCCTATCGTGGAAGGGATTCCGGGTTCGGAACAGATTTTCAATATCGTGTTCTTCATCACTCTGCTTTCCTTGATTTTCCAGGGCATGTCCATCCCAAGGGTTGCGAAAATGCTTCATCTGAATCTTCCTATGGAGAAGGTTCCTGAAACATTCGGCATCGAGATTCCTGAGGAGGCGGGCAAGCTTCAGGATTATACATTGACAGATGATGACCTTGAAAGCGGCAACACTCTCAAGGAAATCCAGTTTCCACAGGGCGCAAGGGTGGTAATCATCCGAAGAGACGACAAGTTCATCATTCCTGACGGCAGCGTAGAACTGCAGAGCGGTGACCAGCTTCTCATCATATATGGAGAGGCGGATGAAGACCACCACATTCTCGGCAAGTTTTAGGATTTCAAGACAGAAAAGGTTAAGGAAATAACGTTATTGTAACAACTCGACACTATCTTTGCGGCAACAACGGAAATTATGGAACTCAAGAAAAAAATTCTCGTTGTAGATGACGAAGTCGACATTTGCAACATTCTGAAATTCAATCTGGACAAAGCCGGATTCGAGACAAGTATCGCACACTCGGCAGAAGAGGCACTTACAAGTGGAGTTGCGGGTTATGACCTTCTGCTTCTGGACATCATGATGGAGGGAATCTCGGGAATGCAGATGGCTGCCATGATGAAAAAGAATCCTGAGACAGCAAACATTCCGATTATTTTCGTGTCGGCCAAAGATACTGAGGATGACAAAGTGGACGGGTTTGGCATCGGTGCTGATGACTACATCTCCAAACCGTTCTCCATCAGGGAACTGATTTCCCGTGTGGAGGCGGTCCTCCGCAGGACATCTTCCACAAAGGAATCTGCCGGCAATCAAAGCATTATCACATACAAGGGACTGACAATCGACATTGACAGGAAGAGCGTTACCGCCGATGGAGTTACAGTCGAACTGACCAAGACCGAATTCGAGATTCTTCAGCTTCTTCTGAGCAATTCCCCTCATGTCTATACCAGGGAAGAGATCCTGTCCAAGGTATGGCCTGACGAGGTCATCGTTCTCGGAAGGACGGTCGATGTCAATATTACCAGACTCCGCAAGAAACTTGGTGAGTATGGGGCTTGTATTGTGACCAGACACGGTTATGGTTATTGTTTCGAACAAAAATGAAAACCATTGCATCCAGACCAAAGATATCGCTGACCTCCCGGCTGCTTCTGCTTGTAGCTACGATTTTCGTGTCTTTTGCGATGTTTTTCATCTTCTTCCAGTATCAGAGGGAGAAGAAGTATCGTATAGATATTCTTAATACCAGACTCCAGATCTGCAATGAAGATGTCAGGGATCTGATCCTGACGGATACGGCAGCATTGACAAGATATGAGGCAAGGCTTCTGAATGACGGCATCAGGGTTACTGTCCTCGATACCAGCGGCAATGTCCTGTCAGACAGTCAGGCTTCTGATTTGTCCAAGGTAAAGAATCATCGCGACAGGTCTGAGATCCGTCAGGCAATGTCCTCCGGAGAGGGTTATGCCATCAAGCGTTCTTCTTCTACGCTTGGAGGCAAGTGGTTCTATTCCGCCACTGCGTTCAAGGATGACGGCATCATTGTCCGTTCCGCCCACATATATGATGTGCCGCTGATGACAATGCTTTCTGATGTCAACGGTTATCTGTGGCCGGTTCTTGCATTGTCAATACTGCTGCTTTTCGTCTATTACCTTTACATGAGACGTATCAAGATGAATATCAGACAGTTGAGCATTTTCGCAGACATGGCAGAGCATAATTTTGACATTGAAAACGCCGATATACGTTTTACCGACGATGAACTTGGCGAGATTTCCCAGAACATTGTACGTCTATATGCCAAGCTTCAGAACAGCGAGGATGACAAGACCCGTCTGAAGCGTCAGCTGACCCAGAATATCGCACATGAGCTCAAGACGCCTGTAAGCAGCATCAGGGGATATCTCGAGACTATCATTGACAATCCCGACATGGATGACAAGACGAAGGCTGATTTCATGGAGCGATGCTATGACCAGAGCGGAAGGCTTAGCAATCTCATTTCGGACATAACAATGCTTTCCAAGATTGATGATGCTTCAGGAAGTTTCACGACGGAGCACATTGACATTTCTTCTCTTCTGGAGGGTATCAGGAATGATGTGGAGCTCCAGCTTGACAACAAGAAGATGAAGTTCCTCATTCTTGTAGCGCCGAAGACTTTTGTCAATGGCAATCAGTTGCTGTTGTATTCCATTTTCAGAAATCTGACTGACAATGCGATAGCTTATGCCGGTGAGGGCACGACGATAACTGTCCAGTGTCCTAAGGAGGACAGCAACAAGTATTGGTTCATCTTCTCCGACAACGGGGCCGGTGTTTCCGAAGAGCATCTTCCCCACCTGTTCGAGAGGTTTTACCGCGTGGACAAGGGCCGTTCCAGAAAGCTCGGCGGAACGGGACTTGGTCTTGCCATCGTAAAGAATGCCGTACTGATTCATGGCGGCTCGATTTCAGTGAAGATCGGAAGGGCAGGCGGTCTGGAGTTCAGGTTCTCTTTGCCGAAATAATATGGGCCGCGCTTCCGCGCGGCCTACATTATTTTCTAAAGATATTTCACCGGATTGCTGCGTCCTGCGAACAGGCTGGTAACATCCTTACCCACGAAATCTCCCTCACGGACCTTCTCCCCCTCAAACTCGAATCTGCCTGGAGCAACCTTAGATTCAACCCATCTGACAGGCTTATAAACAGCCACTATAACTCCATCAGAAACAGCCAATACATAATTGATAGATTCAACCCTCTTCTTGGAAACCCGCCAATACTTTCTTGCACACTCATAAGTCGAACCTCTTCCGTCAGGATCATGTCTGTTAGGATATGTCTTGGAGATATTCACTGCCATGAGATTCTTTCCATCCAGAATGGTATTGGTAAACAATGTTTGAACAACTGGCATAATCTAAAGTTTTAATGTTTCGATAGTCACTCTTGAAGGTGAACGACGTAAACCTGACCAAATTCGCCCAACCACGCTCACTTGGACATTGCCAAGATAGGATATTTTATCGATTTAAAAAACATTCCGGCACACATTTTTGAAAAAAATCAGCCAAACAGGCATTTTTTTCAGGAACGGCAGCAGGACCCGAAGACAACATCACTTGCGGCGGAGAACCAAGACATCAATCTCCGGCCAGGCACCCCAGCGGTAAGCGATATTGCCGCCCGTGCCGGTGCTCACAAAAAGACGGCGCTCCCCTTCAGAATAAAGGCCTCCCCACTCGTTATAAAGGAACATTGACGGCGAAAAATTGCCGATACGGAACTGCATCGCATGGGTATGGCCGGAAAGGGTCAGTTCAATGTCAGTGTCCGGCTGGACCTTGCGGCGCCAATGCGTAGGGTCATGACTCATAAGGACTTTGAAAATTCCTGACGGAAGACCGGCCTGGGACTTGGTCAGATCACCACGTTCAGGGAAAGGCGGACGACCGTCATTCTCGACACCGATAAGAGCAATGCTGTCGCAGCCATGACGGATGATACGATTCTCATTGAGAAGCAAATCCATGCCGGCAGAGCGCTCCATCCCTATCAGACGACGCTGCTGCACCTCCTGCTCTCCGGGAGAATTATAATGGGCATAACCGAGATAATCATGATTACCCATGATGGAGAACACCCCGTCAGGAGCATTCAGACGGGACAAGACATTGACAAAAGGCTCCAGTTCATCAGGAGAAAGATTGACCATGTCACCCGTGAACAGAATGACGTCAGGAGAACTGGCATTGACCTTCTCGACGATAGCAGAGACGGTTTGCGGCGAGAACTCGAACGTACCGATGTGCAAATCAGAGATTTGGGCTATCCGGTAGCCGTCAAAGGATGATGGCAAGTCCGCAAACGGAACCTCTATTTCATTGACTATCACATGGCGCCAGCCGAAAACAAGACCATATAAAGCCATGCAAGTCACCACAGAAGATACCGCGATGCCTGATATCAGACCACATTTGGAAAACGGTTTCCAGAAGAGAGAACCCATGCGTCCGATAAAAGAGAACACGGCAAAAACGCCTTGGGGAATGAAATAGGCGGTGATGAGAACCGTCATCAGATACCAGCCAAGCATGCTGGAGCCACCTAATGCCACACAAAGCACAAGAAGGATGAGCGGTAGCCAATGCAGCCATTTCGCCCATCCTTTATAATGTCTGAGATATATGATCCATATCCAAAGGGAAGCGGCAACGATGCCGACCATCCCGAAAAGCACAAACTTCATTTCGTTTCCGAATTTGACAATCCCCGAAGAGGATTACTGACGGGCGGAACGAACTGCAAAAATCAGGCCCTCCCCTCAGAAAAATGTCTTGCGGCACGAAGCATATGTTTCAGAGAACTAGCCATCTCTTGAGTCTCCTGAAGGATATTCAGATAGACATATGACACGGTAATATTCTCACGCCCGGCCTGCATACGGGCCATCTGCCCGTCACGAGTCTGGGAAAGACAATGCTTGAAGGCATCACACTGCTCGTTAAGTTTCTGGACATCAGTAAAATCACCGGCACTGATTACCCCGCAGACACGCTTGAGAAGATAAAGCAACGTGTCACGCAATGGAAGGAACTCCTTGATACGATCCTTATCGAGCGGAACGAAACTGTTGTCAATATGCTCCACGCAAGGGTCACAGATTCGCCTCAGACTATAAAGCATATCCTCGCAACTGTTGATTCCGAGATGGAACCAGGTGTTCTTTTCGATTGCGACATCAGGGTCGATACGCCTGAGGCCGAGCATCTCCTTACGTCTGGTCTGCTTAAGTTCCATACGCTCCCTCCTCAATCCGGTCACAGCCTTCTGGAGCTTGCCCAAATCCTCGGACACGAATCCGTCAGTCACTTGGAAATACGTATCATTCACAAACTCAAGGAACTGCGCATTGCTTCTGGAGATGTGGGAAGACAGCAGGCGCAAAGTCTGGGCGCTGTCCTCGGATGTAATCATTTCATTGAAAATGACATCACCATTCTCCTCATCCCTCTTCTGCTTGTATTTGATATTGCTCCTGACAAGAAGAAGAATCGCGAGCACCACAATTATGGCAGCGGCCCAAAGCCCGCCAAGCGTCATTATAAGCGCCACGAGAAAACAGAGGATGAACGCGGCTCCGGCAGTAATGAACCATCCGCCGATAACTGAAATGACACCGGTAATACGGAACACCGCACTTTCGCGTCCCCATGCCCTGTCCGCAAGAGACGTACCCATTGCCACCATGAAAGTGACATAAGTGGTAGAAAGAGGAAGTGTCAATGATGTACCGAGGGCTATGAGGAGGCTGGAAACCACCAGATTGACAGTAGCCCTGATTTCATCGAAGGCTGCCCCGCGAGGCAAGACGACATTCTCATTGTTGAATCTGGCATTGATCCATCTCTTCACTCTCTCAGGCACGAGTTCGGAAATTCCGGCAGCAGTGTTGGTACTGAAACGGACCAGGATTCTGGCCATCTTGGAAGAACCGAACATCTCATCGCCGGCATCCTGACGGGCCAGGTCAACGGAAGTCTTTACGACATTGAAAGCCTTCTTGGAAGTCGCAAGCGAGATGACCATCACCGTTCCCGCAGCAACCAGGAACAGAACCGGAGTCTTGGCCGGGCCATTGAGCGAATCCATCATGAAACCGGCATAGTCACCGTTTCCATTGGCCATAAAATCAGTATAAGAAGCAAAGCCGGCAAGAGGGACTCCGATGAAATTGACGAGATCATTACCTGCAAAGGCCATGGCCAGAGCAAAGGTTCCGGCAAGAACCAGCACCTTGAACACACTGATTTTCAGGAAGTAAAGAATCTGGGACAGTATGGCGAACGTCACGAAACAAATTCCGCAGATTGTCCACTGGTGAGTATTCATCCATGCCTTGGCATCAGCAGTCATGAAAGAGAAGTTGCCGACACCTTTTATCAGCATGAAATAGACAATCGCAGTAAAAGCGATACCTCCGAAAATGCCGATTTTCCATTTCAATGCCTTGTTGTTATATGTAAAGGTAAAAATCAGTCTGGAGATATACTGGACGAAGGTACCGACCGCGAAAGCGATTGCCACTGAGACAAATATCGCCATAATCATTGTCAATGCCTTGCTCGTGTTCATGAGTTCGCCCGCATTGATGGCAGAGTCGCCGAAAGTTTTTATCAATGCTATTGCGACAGTACCTCCGAGAAGTTCGAACACCATGGAAACTGTCGTGGACGTAGGAAGTCCCAGCGTATTGAAAATGTCGAGCAGGACAATGTCAGAGACCATCACGGCCAGATAGATGAACATCACGTCCTGGAAAGAGAACATCGAAGGATGGAAGACACCGTTCCTTGCGACATCCATCATTCCGTTGCTCATAGTCGCACCGAAGAAAATACCCACGGCGGCCACCGTAAGAATGGTCCTGAAGGTAGCGACCTTTGCTCCGATTGCAGACTGAAGGAAATTCACCGCATCGTTGCTGACGCCTACCATAAGGTCAAAGACTGCCAGGACAAACAGAAATACCACAAAAGCCAGATAAACTGATCCCATATAAATACTACATTTTATCAATGCAAATTTCGCATGATAATATTATATGGATGTTTCGTGAATATTACATTTTTGTTACTGTATTCCTTACAGCCAGGCAGAACGGTGTTTTCAGACAGTCTGACGGCGGACTGCAGCGACAAGCCAATTCGAAGACTTCCTGTCACTAAAGTCAATGCCTATTCCGAAGATATGCACATTCCCGCCAGACTGGGCCTTCAGTTTTTTCCTGAGTCCATCGCTGGTCATGGAAATATTGCGGGCAGACACTTCCGCCTTAGGATATTTCGCGCTGAAAGCCCTTATCGACTGTTTGTTAAGAGGAACGACATCTACAATATCGAACACCTTGCCGAAGAACTGCATGTCAGAATCCCCTTCCGGAGCATCGGGCGAGAAATACAAATGCGTGGAACGGGCAGCCTTGACCAGGCCGGCGCCCAGAGACGAACACACGGCATTGAAAAGGCCTGCCTTGGCCAATGCCTTGCCCGGCTCGAACAACATTGACATTGACCTCAACCCTTCTTCATCATTGAAAAATTGCGGCACCGAATTCTCCTCTGACGAGGAATCAAACTCCTTGATATGACCGTTTTCATTGACAATCAGCGTGTAAGAGACATCTTCCGACGGGCCGGCAGGCACGAGATGGAGCAGCAATTCCTTGCACTCCCCCGCCGCAGAAACGACATGGACGGCCCTCGTGGCTGCGCCCGCAGCAAGCAGACGGCGCACCAGCATCGAAATGTCCGCCATCGGAGAAAGTTTGACCAGCAGGGACGGGGAGACCGCGAAAAGTTCTTTTGTCAATGTCAGGATGTCGGGGCTGCAATCTTCCAGCAGGAACACCTTGCTGCCTGTGGCTGAGCGCCTTGCAGGATCCATATATATGAGGTCAGGCCTGAATGCACGCAGCCTGTCCCAAAACGGAGCCGACAGGGCCGACTCGGGCTCCACGCAAAAACAGGACACTTCTATATTATGGGAGCCGAGCACCCCGAAGTTATGCCCTGCCGCCTCAGCCCTGTCCGGATTCATCTCATTATACATCACGGCAGAGGCAACTCTGGAAAAGGCCAGGCTGTCGGCCCCAAGACCACCTGTAAGGTCGGCCATCCTGAAAGACGGATTTCCAGAACATATATCTTTGGCTACCAAAGCTTTGTATTCAGCAGTAACAGAGGAACTTGACTGCTCCGCGCAAATCCTGTCCGGATAGATAATCTCCGGCTCGGCATACCATTCAGGCAGTTTCGCGCGAATTTTCCTACGGCATTCAATGATTGTCGCGGCCTTGTCAATGTCAATCCTCGGCCACTTCCCGCGTGAAAGCAGCAATCCTGCGACATCGTCGTCAGCATGTTCCAGTATAAAGTCTCTCAATGTCATATTCCCGACAGGCCGGCATAACACAGCCGGGCACAAAGTTACTCTTAAATTCCGCCATTGCCAAACGGCCGAAAAACTTTCAAATACGGGGAATGATTTGTATTTTTGCAAAGTTTGGATATACATACTAAATCATATAATTATGGCAAAAGATTTTAGAGAAGTTGCCCAGAGTTGGCTTGACGGAGATTTCGATCCGGAGACAAAGGGCAAAGTCATTGAACTCAGAAACAGCGACCCTGCCGGATTTGAAGATGCTTTTTACCGCAATCTGGAATTCGGTACCGGTGGACTTCGAGGAATCATGGGTGTCGGCACGAACCGTATGAACAAATACACTGTCGGCATGGCCACACAGGGACTTGCAAACTACATCAAGGCTCATGCAGCCGATTGCAAAGACGCTTATGGCGACCCTATCAATCCTGAAGATGTACGTGTCTGCATCTCATTCGACAGCCGAAACAACAGCAAGCTTTTTGCGAAAATCACAGCTGACGTCATGTCCGCAAACGGAATGCACGTCTTCCTGTTCGACAATATCCGTCCTACACCTGAGCTCAGCTACTCCATCAGAGAGAAAAGAGCCATCGCAGGTGTCATGGTGACGGCATCACACAATCCTAAGGAATATAACGGATACAAGGTTTTCTGGTCAGACGGAGCACAAATCACATCACCTGTAGATAAGGATATCGTAGCTGAAGTCGCAAAGATTACCGACCCGGCACAGGTACGTTTCGAGCCTAAAGAGGAATGCGGCGAGGTCGAACTCATGGGAAAAGATGTGGATGAGAAATACCTCCACGACATCCTCTCCCTCACACTCACCCCGGAAGCATGCAAACGTCACCCTGAACTCAAATTCGTCTATACCCCGCTTCACGGCTGCGGTGTGAGACTCGTTCCTGAGTGCCTCCACAGACTCGGATTCGGACATGTCTATCATGTTCCCGCACAGGACGTAAGCGACGGAGACTTCCCTACAGTAGCCTCACCTAACCCGGAGGAACCTTCTGCAATGAAGATGGCACTTGAAGTTGCGGACAAGGAGGGTGCGGACATAGTTCTGGCTACAGACCCGGACGCAGACCGTATGGGAATTGCCGTAAGGGACAACGACGGCAAGATGGTCCAGTTCAATGGAAACCAGACAGGTTCAATGCTTACCTATTACATCCTTTCACGCTGGAAGGAACTCGGCAAGCTCACACCTGAGACATATGTCGTTAAGACCATCGTGACCACCGAACTCATAACCGAAATCGCAAAGAGCTTCGGGGTGAAGATTTACAATGTCCTCACGGGATTCAAGTACATTGCCGAAGTCGTAAAACGCAACGAGGGACACGGAGAGTTCATCTGCGGCGGCGAGGAAAGCTACGGATTCAATGTCGGACAGTATGTCCGTGACAAGGATGCCCAGATCGCATGCTCAATGGTCGCAGAATGTGCGGCTTGGGCAGCAGACCAGGGACTTACCCTCTACCAGCTCATGCAGAAGATATACAAGGAGTACGGATACAGGAAAGAAGGACTGACATCTCTCGTCCGCAAGGGCAAGACCGGTGCAGAGGAGATTCAGAAAATCATGGTTGACATGCGCCAGAACCCTCCTAAGGAGCTTATCGGCTCACCTGTAGTGAAAGTCGTGGACTATCTCAAGACCGAGGAGACCGGACTTCCTTCTTCAAATGTCCTCCAGTTCTTCGATGAGGCCGGAGACGTAGTGTCAGTCCGTCCTTCAGGTACCGAGCCTAAGATCAAGTTCTACTTCGGAGCCAAAGGCGATGATGCAGATGCCAAGATCGAAAGCCTCAAGGAGCAGTTCATAAAATAACTCCTCAGAGAATAAACTTAATACACCCGACACGCGTTTGGTTCGCGTGCCGGGTGTATTTTTTAAGGATTACTTAATCCTGATCAGCAGATTATTTCCCGCACAGGTAATGCAGCCAGAAGTCGTGGTTGGCTTCGAGGAAATGTTTCCCCTGGTAGCCGCGATAGCCGTGCATACCGTCTGGGTAGATCATGAATTCAAACTTCTTCCCGTGCTTCTGCAACTCATTGATAAGCTGCATGGTACTCTGGAAATGGACATTGTCGTCACCGGTGCCGTGAGTAAGCTTGAGCATAACCGATTCAACCCCGTCAAAAGTCGGCTTGTACTGCGACGCATAGCTGATTACGCGAGAATCACGATATCCTCCAGGGTTTGTCTGAGGAGTCTCCATGAAGCGCTCGGTATAATGGCTGTCATAGAGAATCCAGTCATATACTCCACCGCCTGCGATACCATAATGATAGTAGTCTGAAGCCGTGAAAAGAAGCATTGCTGTCATGGTTCCTCCGAAAGAGAAACCTTCCACGCCAATCTTGTCAGCCTGCACATAAGGCAGCGACTGCAAGTACTTGGCCCAAGCCACGAAATCCTCTACCTCTTTGGTATTCAGATGCTTATATATCTGGTCAAGTCCTTCGCGACCGTTATGTCCAGCAGCCCTGCAGTCAGCGGTCACTTCAATGATGCCGTTCTTTGCCCACCACTGGTTACTGCTGTACGGATGTATCCATCTGTCGCGGACCTGAGGAGAATCAGGACCGCCATAGATGTCCACATGAACAGGATACTTCTTGGTAGGGTCGAAATTCTCAGGATATACGATGTATGCAGGAAGTTTCAAACCGTCATTTTCGATATAGATGAGCTGTGGAAGAGCATAATTTGCAGCATTGTAATCATTTCCCTTCATATCAGCGACAAGGTATGCGGTATTCGCAGGACGCGCATTGTAGCGTTTTGCCTTCTTGTCTGAAGAAGCAAGCACCCTTCTGGCCTTCCATGCCTCGGCAGCCGATGAAGTCTCATACATCCACAGCTGGACAGGAGTAGTGAAATTGGAAAGTGCTGCGATAAAGTGCTTTCCGTCAGGAGCGAACGATACTGAATTCACATTGAGTGAAGTATCGGTCAGAGCCTTGATCTCTCCGGCAGCATTGACCTTATAAAGGCATTGACGCACAGATGCATCGCGGCAGGCGGTATAATAGACGGAGCCGTCCTTGTCGGCACGGAGAAGTTCCACCCTCCAGTTAGGACCGTCCGTGAGTCGTTTCAATGTCTTTCCGTCGTAGGACAGGAAGTATATCTGCTGCCAGCCTGTTTCGAAACTGCGGGCCATGTAAAGCCCCTTGTCAGTGAAGAGCATGCCGTTGATCCAATCAAGCCAGGTCTTGTATTCCTCATGATAGATATGTTTCTTGGAGCCGTCCGCAACAGAAACGCTGTAAAGGTCCAGGGTATTCTGGATTCTAGGCTCACGGGCAATGAAGAACTCTTTGCTGTCAGCGCCCCAGAACGGAGTTCCGAAATACTGGTCCTCCTTCGGATTGAAATCCGCCCACACAATCTCCGCAGAAGAATCTGCAGTCTTGCGGTCAAGGTCAATGATACCGATTCTCACCTCAGGGTTGTTCTCTCCGGCCTTCGGATAACGTGTCTGGTGAAGGGTTCCGTCCTGTCCGAACGGAGAATAGATAGGGAACATCGGAACTGCCGTATTATCGAAACGGTAGAATCCGATCTTGCGGGAATCCGGTGACCACCAGAAAGCCCTGTATCTGGACGGTCTTCCGAAAATCTCCTCATAATATACCCATGATGCAAAGCCGTTCAGAATCAGTTCCGAGCCGTCGTCAGTAAGACGAGTTTCCTTATTGGTCTTGATGTCAACCACATAGAGGTCATTGTCACGGGTAAATGCCAGCATGGTGGAGTCCGGAGAATAAGTCAGGTTCACGGCTCCCTCAGGCTTGACCGGAAAATCCATATATTTATACGGGGCATGAAGTCCGTCCTTCTTCCTGTAATTGGCGACATTGACAGAAAAGGCTCCTTCATCAGTGAATGAACCGTCATAAGAGAAGGCTGCATTGGAATTGTCCAGCCACTTCCACCTCGACGGAATCCTGTTGAAATCCTGCGCCGCAGCTGACATTGACATGAATGTCGCCACTGCCACAACCGTCGCGCATATTCCGGCGGCACGGCAAAGTAGATTTTTCCTCATAGAAAGTACTCGTCTTTGAAATTAATAAGATAAACTTTATCGACAGCACGTGTTAGTGCAGTGTATAGCCATTTATAGTCATCGGCATTGAACTCATCCTGCCAGAATGGATTGTCGATGAAAACACATTTCCACTGCCCTCCCTGAGATTTGTGACACGTTATCGCATTGGCATACTTCAGCTGCAAAGCGTTGTAGAACGGGTCTTCCCGGACCGCATCGTAGCGTTTCTTCTTGGTGGGAAGATGCGCATAGTCCTCAGACACACCGAGATACAATGCATTCTGCTGTTCGTAAGTCAATGATGCTGCCTCCGAGTCGAGGGTATCAAGACACACTTTCGCGGTTATCTCCTGGTCGCCGTAGTCCGGGAAAGACATCCTGGCATCGGCAAAATGGAGTCCGTATCTGTCAGTATAATGGTTAATGGAAATTAGTTTTACAATGTCACCGTTGGCGATATAGTCCATGTCCTTGATGTCGTCAAGGAACTGATAGCAGTTCTTCACGACCATCAGTTTGTCGCCGCGTACAAGCCGTTCCTCCTTATACTGGACAGCCCCGCGGATTCCCGCATTGTACCGGTTCGCCCTCTTGTTGGAGCGGCAAAGCACAATCGTCTCATCCTCGCCATACTTGTCATACGCATCGGTCAGCGCGTCTATCAGTTCGCCGCCACCGATTCTTTCAATGTCAGTGAATCCGGTCACAGACAGTTCAATGCCTCCAAGCGGGAACATGGCTCCGCCGGATTCGTAGTCCTCGGCTATCATCTCCCGGAGATTCGTGGCATTGAAAAGGATTCCGGACTTTTCGCCCTGGCGGACTACATCTGTGAGTTCGGCCCAAGACACTCCCCCGAATGTATCCATATATTCATGTGCCAATGCCGGACTGTATTCATGTCCGACAGGGGGAAGTTGGGCGGCATCACCTATCAGGACCATTCTGCAGCCTATGCCGCTGCGGACATAGCCGATGAGATCCTCCAGCAGATTTCCTGTTCCGAATGTCGCCTGGGACTGTGTGCCTCCGTCAATACCGATGAGAGAGACCTCATCCACGACAAAGAGTGTATCTTTGGCTTTGTTGGGGGCAAGAGAGAACAGGCCGAGGCCGTCATCTCCGACAGATTTCTGACGGTAGATCTGTTTATGAATCGTGTAGGCAGGACAGCCTGAATACATTGACAATACCTTCGCCGCGCGTCCGGTAGGTGCGAGAAGCACGCATGGGACATCGAATTCCTTGAGGCCTGCGATTAC
The DNA here is from genome assembly GCA_000435075.1 of Bacteroides sp. CAG:770. Lineage (GTDB taxonomy): Bacteria > Bacteroidota > Bacteroidia > Bacteroidales > UBA932 > Cryptobacteroides. Next base: position 68,399 of record FR890653.1, read on the forward strand.
TGATGAAATGACTGTCGTCTTTCCCGTACCCGCATAGCCGTTCAGAATCATGATATCCCCGTCGTCACCAGTCAGGAATTCCGCCATCTGATGCAGGAAACTGTCCTGTCCTTCAGTAGGCTCATATCTGAAATGTTCCCGAAATCTGGAATATAAAAACGCGTCTCTGCCCATCTCCTACTTCTTTTTACCGGTAAAGATCATCATAACCACCGCCAATATAGGATATATCTCGACACGGCCCATGAACATGTCGATGATGAACACGACCTTGGCAAACACGGGGACAGCATTGTAATTGCCGAGGGTACCCTGCGCCTCCAATGCCGGACCGACGTTGCTCAGGAAACTTACGGATGAAGCAAAAGCATTCTGAATATCCATCCCTGACAAGACCGTAAGGACAATGGATGCTGCAATAGTTATGAAGTACAGGCCGAAATACACAAAATGCGGATATATTTCGTTGCTGCCCATTATGTGGTTTCCGACATGGACCTGATTAATCGAAGAAGGATGAATTGAGTTTTTGATTTGCTGGCCGATCGTCTTGAATATCAGAAACATACGATCAGACTTGACACCTCCTGTGGTGGAACCTGCCATTCCGCACGGAATACTTATCAGCACCGTGATGAAACAAGCGAACAGAGGCCAGGTGTTGTTGTCGGAAATGGCGAATCCGGTGGTCGATATGAAACTGACAGCCTGAAAGATACCGGTCATGAACGAGTCTCCCCAAGTGAAACCGGCAGATGACATCTTCAGTGACAATGCCACGAGGAGAGAGGCAATCAGAATGGTCAGTACATAGAACTTGAGTACAGGATTGTTCAGAGGCCTCAGGCTTCTGGTGGCGAACACCATATAGATAAGTCCGAAATGCACCGAACTAAAGAACATGAATATTATCGTGAGGATGTTGATCAGATTCGAATCAAAAGAGGCTATTGAAAGATTCTTCGTACTGAAACCTCCTGTAGAAATCACACTGAAGGCATGATTTATGGCATCAAAAGCGGACATTCCGGCTGCCCAGTAAGAAAGGAAAGACACGACTGCCAGGCCCAGATACACCGCGGCAAATATCCAAACGGTCTTATTGGTCCTGGACTTGTAACCTTCTCTGGACAAGGAAGACACCTCCATATTGGTCAATCGCAGCCTCATAGGGCTGGATGACGGGATAATCAGCAGAAGGAAGACGACGACTCCGAGACCTCCGATAAAGTGGGTGGAAGACCTCCAGAACAGCAGACTGTCAGGCAGGACTTCGACATCAGTCAGTATAGTTCCCCCGGTCGTGGTATAGCCTGAAACCGTCTCGAAAAGAGCATTGATGACCGAAAAAGGTCCTCCCCACAGGACATACGGCAACATGCCGAATATGAACGACAACATCCATGAAAGAAAGATAATCATGTATCCATCTTTCAAACTGATTGTCAGCGGTTTGCGCACAAATATGAACGGAAAGATCCCGACGGTGAAAGTCAATGTGAAACTGATGAGCAGCGCTGCCAATGCACTGTCATTCCCGTTCCCGATGGATACAAGAATCGACAGGAACATGAAGAATGCGCTGGCAAGCAATGCAAAGCCCACATTTCTGGATATGACTTTCAGATTCATTTCCCGCCCTCCTGGCTATGTTCCATCTTTTCGAGAGAATCTCTCATCGTCTTGATTCTCTTGCGCAACTGAATATTCTCACCCGTCAGTTCAGTAATGCCGTCATTCAGTTCCGACAACTGGTCATCCCCGTCGAAGGTACAGGAATACTTGCTGCCGAAAGACCTGTAATTGTTCAGGCCGCCCAACATCCTGTATATCGGATTAACGTAATAAACCATCAGGAAGAACATGAGGAGCAGGACCATGAGAAGTCCTACTGCAACAGCCACCGCTCCCGGGATGATACTCCTGTAGAAACCCCTTTCGAAGGTCTCCGAATTTTTCCTCAGCTCATTGTAAATGGCCGTATTCAAAATAGTTATATCTGAATGAAGTCTATTGTACTTCGGCTGGAGGCGATCGAAATACCACTCTCTTGCATTGATAAAATCAGAAAGTATAGCCTGCGGAAGTTCCAGAGTGGTAAGCATGTAAGCAGAATAGGAGTAAACCACAGAATCAGCCAGCGAAATCATTCCCGGCGAGGTCAGCTTGGCTTTCAGGCTGTCGCAATGCTCGATGAAGTCATTCTGCCTCAACTCCGGCAGATGCTTTGTCGAATTGTCACCGATTACTGCAAGTATTCCCAAATTGTATGAATTGGCAGCGTCAGCGAGTTTCTGTGCCGCATTGATACTTCCGATATTGGCGGCAATCAGTTCAGACACATAATTGCTCATCCTGCTGTATTCCATAATGGAAATAAAGCTGGATACAAGCAATACGACTGAGATGGAACTGAGGCTCAATATGAGCTTCATCTTCATCGTCAGATTGAAGTTTCTTATATAAGTCCGCAATTTCTTTAACATAGTGCAAACTTACATAAAATACAACTATTCCGCAAACAGATAACGTGTATTATATTCTTTGACAAGGCGTTTCAGACGGGCCTTGCCCTTCGCCATCATCGGGACCCCGATTACTGCACATGGGGCTATTACCGCCACGGTAACCAGACATGAGGAAACAAGAGTAGCAACTGGGCGAAAATCGTCATAGTCAGTATCAGAAGCCGCACATGCGAACCCTATTCCGCCGGCAAGACCGGCTCCGGCTCCCACACCCAGAATATAGTTTCCGGAATTGAAGACTTTCACATTTCTACGATAAATCTTTACCTGCTTGGGGGAGAAATAGAATTTCGCATCCTCGACACTCAGCGGCAGATTGTCGGAAGTGTATATCCAACCTTTCTTGTAGGTCAATGTCCCTTCCACCTTGCCTTTGTGACGTCGTCTCAGGAAATCCAGCGAACCATCCTCGTCCGACCCGTCAGCAACACTATCAAAATGCTGGCTGTCAGATTCGAGAATATTCAACGTATCTACCTGAGGTTCAGCTTCATGACCATCCGACAGAGCAGAAGCCCTGAGAGAAGCGCACGAAAACATCAATGACAGCATGAGAACCATGCTGACAAACAATTTTTTCCCTACAAACATAATCTTCTTCCGATTTGTCAAATACCATATAAAGATGCATTCCGATGACGAAAAGTTGCATAAGAGCAAACCATCAGACTGTCTTCATGCGTCGAACTCATGTCAGACTGTTCCGAGGAGGAGCAGAATAAGGCTCAGAAGAACGAATACAAGATCAAGCGCCTTGGAGCGGAGATTCTTCTCGTGGAAGACGACAGCACCGAAGACGAAAGAAACCAGAACGCTGCTGCGTCTTATCATTGACACGACGGAAATCATCGCTCCGGGCACTGTCAATGCATACAGGTAGGCCAGGTCGGCTGCCGTCAATGCCAGTGATATGAACGGGATGGTCCACTTCCAGACGAACGGAACATAATCAGGTCTGGTTCCAGGAACTGCCCGGTCCAATGCACGTTTACGCTCCGGAAGCCATACCAGAAGCATGATGATGCCCATTATCACAGCCTGATACAGATTATACCAGCCCTGTACGAAAAGACGGTCAAGGCCGGCACCGGAAGAGGCCATGAGATATTTGTCGTACAATCCGCTGCACGCGCCCAGGACAGCCGCAGCTACAAGCAGAAGCACCCAGACATTTGATTTGAAGTCAATGCCTTCCTTCTTTCCGCTCCGGCTGAGCATCCAGAACGAGAAAATGGCCATACAGACTCCCGCCCATTGAAGCAGATTCAGCCTTTCACCGAAAATCAGCATTGCACCGACAAGCGTCATGACAGGTCTGGTAGCATTGACAGGCCCCACGATAGTCAGCGGCAACTTCTTTATGGCGAAATATCCGCAAATCCATGACGATAGCACAACGAAAGCTTTGATTATCACCAATTTATGCTCATACCAACCTCCGTCAGGTATATACAGGCTGCTGTCCGGGGATATCATCCCGGTCAACGAGCCGACAATGGAAGGCAGGAAGAACAGAGTGCAGATTACAGTATTTATGAGAAGTACCGGAATGACTGCATTCCCCTGCAGAGACTTTTTCTTGAATACATCATAAAGTCCCAGCAATGATGCTGAGACTAACGCATAGACAACCCACATTTTCAGAAACAGGATTACAGGATATTCATCGACTGCTCGCGGATCTTTTCGAGTTCATCCTTCATTCTGACAACGACTTTCTGGATACCCGCATGATTTGCCTTCGAGCCTGTCGTATTGATTTCGCGGCCCATCTCCTGAATAATGAATCCGAGTTTCTTTCCAGGATACTCGTCAGCATCGATAGTGTCCATGAAATATTTGCAATGCTGGCGGAGGCGCACCTTCTCTTCATTGATATCAAACTTCTCGAGATAATAAATCATCTCTTCCTCGAAACGGCTCTGGTCCGGCTTGAGCTGAAGGTCGGAAATGGCCTTCTCAAGCTTAGCTCTGACAGCCGCAATACGCTCACCCTCAAATGATTCCACCTCATTCTCCAGATTCAGGATATTCTGGACTCTGCCGGTAACATCCTTATAGAGAGCGACACCCTCGCGCGAACGGTAGTCACAAGTATTGCTGATCGCCTCATCAATTGCCGCCTCGACTGCCGCCCAGTTTTCCGCCGTAATCACATCCTGACGTGTATTGTCAATGACATCAGGGAATCTGATGATGGAGTTCAGATACAGCGCAGAGTCAGCCTTAAGACCAAGTCTGTCCCCAAGCTCGGAAATCTGACGGAAATAAGACTCCGCCAAATCGGCATTGATATGCTTCGCAGAAGAAACTGCATTGGCCTCAAAAGTCACGAAAAAGTCAATGGTGCCTCTGTGAAGTCTGTCCGCAAGTTTCTGACGTACAAGAAGTTCCTTATCCTTAGGAAGGAGTGGGGACTTGATGTTCACATCCGCGGTCTTTCCATTGAGAGTTCTGATTTCTATTGTAATCTTACCAGATTCCAGGCAAGCCTCAGCTTTGCCGTATCCTGTCATTGACTTAATCATATCCTAAACCTTAAAAATTTCATTCTCAAATACGGATAACACGCTATCGTTCATCCGCCTGTGAGGTGCAAAATTAGTAAAATTCTTACGGATTTTCATGGATTTTTTCTTATGTTTGCAAATTATGTCTATATCGTATAGGCGGATATGTCGTGTCGTCACACGACCAGAAAGACAACTTTTACTGACAAACATTTTAATGTCAATAATATATGGAAGAAGTGAAGAATGAGGCTGTTGAGCCAAAAAAACTTAATTTCCTCGAAGAAATCATTGAATCAGACCTGAAATCCGGGAAAGTTGACAGCGTACTCACGCGTTTCCCTCCGGAGCCGAACGGCTACCTGCATCTTGGACACGCTAAGAGTATCTGCATCAATTTCGGACTTGCCCAGAAGTATGGAGGAAAGACGAACTTGCGTTTTGATGACACAAACCCAACAAAGGAAGACACCGAATACGTAGATTCCATCAAGGAGGACATCCAGTGGCTCGGTTTCCAGTGGGACAAAGAAAAATATGCTTCCGATTATTTTGACCAGCTTTATGAATGGGCTGAGGAACTCATCAAGAGAGGTCTCGCCTATGTAGATGACCAGACTCAGGAAGAAATCAGCAAAGGACGCGGTACCGTGGACAAACCTGGTGTCGAGAGTCCATACAGAAACAGAAGCGTAGAGGAGAACCTTCAGATTTTCCGCGACATGAAAGCGGGCAAATATGCTGACGGCGAAAAGGTGCTCAGAGCCAAAATCGACATGGCCAGCCCTAACATGATGTTCCGCGATCCGCTTCTCTATCGTATCAAGCATGCATCCCATCACCGCACAGGCGACAAATGGTGCATCTATCCTATGTACGATTTCACACATGGACAGTGCGATTCCATCGAGCATATAACACACTCTATCTGTACTCTTGAGTTCGATGTCCACAGACCTCTGTACGACTGGTTCATCAAGACATTGAATATCTATCCTTCTCACCAGTACGAATTTGCGAGATTGAACCTTACATACACCCTCATGAGCAAGAGAAAACTTCTGGAACTTGTCCAGAAAGGTCTCGTGAGCGGATGGAACGACCCTCGTATGCCTACGCTCTGCGGAGTAAGAAGAAGAGGCTATACGGCAGAAGCACTCAAGATGTTCTGCGAGAAGATCGGTGTTTCTAAACGTGACCAGCTCATGGACATCCAGCTGCTCGAATGGTGCGTGCGTCAGGACCTTAACGCAAGGTCAAACCGCTACATGGTCGTAGAGGATCCTGTCAAGGTCACTCTCACCAACTGGGAACCAGGCAAAGTGGAGTGGTTCGACTGCCCTCTCAATCCTGCAGAACCTGAAGGCGCGACACGAAAGGTTCCGTTCACAGGTGAACTCTACATCAGCCGTGCCGACTTCATGGAGGAGGCGCCTAAGAAGTTCTTCAGACTGAAACCTGACGGAGAGGTCAGACTCAAATATACCTATATCATCAAGTGCAATGAGGTGATAAAGGATGCTGAAGGCAATGTCACTGAACTCAAATGTACATTCGATCCTTCTACCCGTCCGGGCAGCGGAGAGTGGAGAAGCGTAAAGGGCACCATCCACTGGGTATCTACAGAACATGCAAAAGAGGTCGAGCTCCGCAAATATGACAGGCTCTTCACTCTTGCTGACATGAGCCAGGTACCTGAGGACAAGGACTACAAGGACTTCCTCAATCCGGAGTCACTCGTAATCGGCAAGGGTTACGCCGAGCCTGCCCTTCTGGAAGACAATTCAGGAATTGCAGTACAGTTCGAGCGTGACGGATACTTCTTCAAGGATCCGGACAGCACACCGGAACATCCTGTATTCAACAGGACCACCACACTCAAGGATTCCTACAAACCGGAATAATCTATACCGCATATAAACAAGGCCTCCGTCCCTCAAACCAGGAACGGAGGCCTGAATATTTAGTAACCTTCAAAAAGACAACCTACATCAGATAAGGTATTATTTCGAAATAGGAACCACTGTCACCTCGATTCCCATGTCCTGGAGACTTTCCAGATACATCTGGGGGATCTTGTCATCAGTGATGATATGGTCGATTTCACCCACATCGCATATCTTGCTGAAGCCCTTCTTGCCGAACTTGCTGCTATCGACCAGAAGAACCGTCTGCTGTGACGTATTCATCATCATACGGTTCAGATTGGCCTCCATCATATTGGTAGTCGTAACTCCGAACTCGATATCCACGCCGTCGGCACCCATAAGGAGGAGATTGCAATTGAAATATTTCAGCATATCCTCCGCAAAAGAACCGACCACTGATACGGAACTCTCGCGCACGATGCCGCCAAGTTGCACGACATCGATGTCCTTATTCTGAGACAGGAGCGAAGAAGCTGACACAGAAGCAGATATCACAGTAATATTCTTCTTGTCCACCAGTTCTTTGGCAGCATACAGAATGGAAGTTCCAGAAGCCATCAGGATAGAGTCATGCTCATTCACAAGTTTTACGGCAGCCTTTCCGATAGCCCTCTTCTCCAACACAAACTGCTTTTCCTTCTCATTGATATGGCGGTCGCCGATGTAAGGACTTATCGGAATCGCCCTTCCGTGGGTTCTATAAAGTTTGTTCTGTTTTTCCAGAGACGACAAATCCTTGCGGATAGTCACCTCAGAAACATCAAGCCTTTCAGCCAGATCGGATACGGAAACGCTTCCCTGAAGCTGAAGAATATCCAGAATCGACTTGTGACGTTCCGTAAGCGATGTCAACGACTCCTGTTCCTGAAAATTATTAATTTGTGCCATACATTATTGGTTATTTTCTGTTTATGTCAATCTGTCCGATATTAAGACCCCAACATCCGTCTTGAACAATAGGAATCATCTTTCCGTCCAGATTGCTGCGATATTCGATTTTGTCAAGGAAAGTGTGAGAGTGTCCGCCCACGACCAAATCGATATTCCTGGTTCCCGCGACAAGTTTCTGGTCACTGAACCCGCCATCGTCAAAACCGAGATGGGTAAGGAAAATCACCATATCGCATTTCTGCTCATTCTTCAGATAAGCTGCCCATTTGTTCGCAGTCTCCAGATTGTCGAGATGCGGAAGACGATCTGCTATCTCCCTGGAAACTACACGGGTAATATCGGTAAGCATACCCACTACACCTATTTTCATACCGGCCTTGCGGACAATGGCATAAGGCTTCACATACTTTCCGAGTTCGAATGACGAGAAGTCATAATTGGCGCAGACGACAGGGCATTTGACAGATGAAAGCCTCCTTGCGAGCTCTTCAATGCCATTGTCAAACTCATGGTTTCCCAATGTAATCACATCATATTTCAATGCATTGATGAGAGAAATCTCTATATCCCCGTTAAGCAATGTAAAATATGAAGTTCCCTGACTGAAATCACCGGCATGGAGAAGAAGGACATTTTTCTTTCCGTCTGCAGTCCTGACACTATCCACATAGGCAGCACGCTCGACAACTCCGCCCAGTCCCCCTTTCGCTGCCCTCTCACGGAGAGGCTCCTCATGACTGTGAGTATCATTGACATGAAGCACTACAAGGTTCTTCTGTGCGAAAGCCGCAGTCGCGGTAAGCATAATCATCAATGCCGATACTACTATCTTTTTCATAATCATCCACGTTTTCTTATTCCACAATTCTGACTCTTCCATCAGTCTGATATGCCAGAGGTTTTCCCTCAGCCGTAAGTTTCTTCACGCAAGGAAGTACAATGTCAATGATATACTTGTCAATGACAGTCTGGCTCACCGCATTCTTGGCAAGATAATAACCATCGCCTCCGTTCAAAAGGAAGTCAATGGTAACCACTCCGTAAACCTTGTTGTCATCCAGCGGTTCCCCGCCGATTTCCACACTCAGGAGTTTGCCGGACTTGGAGCCGACACAGCGCGCACCGCCGATTACCTGCCATCCCGTAGAAGCCATCTGCTCACAGACTTCGCGGATTTCCTTGCCCCTCAACTCCAGATAACACATCTTGTTACGGAACGGGAACATCGACAGGATATCATCCATAAACACATTCCCTTTAGGGACATCCACGCGGATTCCTCCGAAGTTCGAAAAGCCGAAATCAACTTTCTTTCCGGTGATTTCAGAACACTGGTCCATCAGCAAATCTATGAACCAGTCAGAAAGCGCACACTCCGGAGCATGCTTTATCATGGCCTCCGGCGCATAGGCAATAATCTGCTTTACATCAGCCATCTTGGCCTGGGCATCTATCATCACCTTGGCTGCAGCTCTTGTAGAACCTTTCTTGAACACCTTGCCATCCGGAGCGAAATACTTTCTTCCTTTCACTTCTCCCATGGCTTCCTTCACATTGTCAGCATTGGCAAATGTGACACCAGTCCTGGTTCCGTTCATTTCGACGCTTTTCCAGCCGAAAGAATACTCCTGCCCTACTGACGTCAATGAAACGGCCAGCATCACGGCAACTGCCAAACAACTTTTATTAACCCTCATAACTATTTCATTTTTAACCATTTCCAAAGGTCTTTGAATGTCGACTTCTTGCCGAACATCAGGATACCCACCTTATAGATCTTCGCTGAAACCCAGGCACAGAAAAAGAAGGTAAGTATCAGTATCACGACAGACAATACAATCTGCCATGTAGGCACTCCGAACAGGACACGGGTCAGCATGACCATAGGCGACGTGAACGGAATCATGGAGCCCCAGAAAACAAGACCGCTGTCAGGAGACTTGTATGCGAACATCGCGATGAAGAAACCTATCATCAGCGGAATTGTCAATGGCAGTATAAGCTGCTGGCTGTCAGCCTCGTTCTCGACAGCGGAACCGATTGCGGCAAAGAGAGATGCGTACAACAGGTATCCGAAGACGAAGAAGAGAAGAAAGACCACTATCAGCTGGACATAATTGATACCTGCCAATGTAGATAGGATTGCCGTCAGTTCTGAAGGCTGTCCT
>FR890653.1:78462-112216 GCA_000435075.1 Bacteroides sp. CAG:770
CTGAAGCCACATCCACTGGAAGCGTATCTGCTGCAACGCCCATGCCCCCGGCCATCTGGGTAATCTGTGCAGTAGGATCCGCACCTGCAGCATCGCTGAGGAAACCGGTGCCGAAAATTCCGCCGACCACCGCAAGAATCAGGATTGTCAATGCAATCCACATAAAGAACTGTGTCAATGCCACCATGGCCACACCTATTATCTTTCCGAAAAGCAGTTCGGTAGCCTTCACTGAAGAGACCAGCACCTCCACGACGCGGCTTGATTTTTCCTCGATGACACTGGACATCACCATTCCACAGAACATGGAAATGAACATATAGATAATCATGCCGAGTATCATTGATAGGAACATGTACATGCTTGACTCATTGAGAGTTTCATTGCCGGCTTCATCCATCTTGTATGATACGAGGCTGATGTCCGGCTTGACGCTCTCCATGATTTCGTCAAGGCCTGCGATGCCGTATGACTTGATGCGGTAGTCCTCCACAGCATCATTGACCTTTCTCTGTATCGACTCGGTCATCTCGATTCCGAGAGGCTTCCCGGCATAAGATGACGCCGAAACCGTCTTGTTCAAACTGTCCAGAGGTGAGATCACCAGGAGAGCATCCATTCCGACACTTTCCAGATTTTTCTTGAGTTCTTCAGGGTCAGCCCCAGGAAACTCCTGGAATATGGCCGTCTCATTGTCATCCAGGAAAGGCATGACGATTCCGGACTCATCCACGACTGCTATTTTCTTGGACTCTTCCTTGGCCATCACCATTATGATTGACGGCAGGGAGCACAATACCGCAAAAAGTATCGGAACAAGGAAAGTCGTAATCAGAAATGACTTTTTCTTTACGCGTGTAAGATATTCGCGTTTAATGATGATATTTACGATATGCAGGTTCATGGTTAAGCTCCTTCTGTTACTAGTTTGATGAAAATATCGTTCATTCGAGGAAGCAGTTCCTTATATGAATTGACAGTCAGATTCTGTCCGAGGACAGCTGCAAGCACCTCATTTCCAAGGCCTTCATAATCAAGAGAAAGCACGGCGGTATGACGGCCGCCATCATTGGCATCTGACAGGATGCTGAACATTCCCTCCTCCGGCCGGAGCTGGGATTCGCCTGTATAGATAAGTTCGACGTGGTTGTTTCCGTATTTGCGGCGGATATCTTCCACGCCGCCTGTAATCACGAGTTTGGACTTATTGATAAGTGCAATGCTGTCACAGAGTTCCTCCACGGATTCCATATTGTGGGTGGAAAGGATAATGGTAGCCCCCTGCTCCTTGAGTTCCAGGATTTCCTTCCTTATCAGTTCGGCATTGACAGGGTCAAAACCTGAAAACGGCTCATCCAGAATCATGAGTGACGGTTTGTGGACTATCGTGGTTATGAACTGGACTTTCTGGGCCATTCCCTTGGAAAGCTCCTCAACCTTCTTTTTCCACCAGTCCTGGATTCCGAATTTGATGAACCACTTCTTAAGTTCGTTCTTGGCATCTTTCTCGCTCATGCCCTTAAGCTGGGCGAGATACATTGCCTGGTCTCCGACTTCCATCTTCCTGTACAGTCCCCTCTCTTCCGGGAGGTAGCCGATTTTCTCGACATCACGCTGAGTTATAGGACGTCCGTCGAAAAGGACTTCACCGGAATTCGGTATGGTGATTCTGTTGATGATTCTGATCATAGTGGTCTTTCCGGCACCGTTCGGTCCGAGAAGTCCAAAAATCTGTCCATTAGGAATTTCAAGGCTCACGTGGTCCAAGGCCACTTTTTCGCCGAAATTCTTGCAGATGTCTTTACATTCAATAAGCGACATTGTATTAAGTACGTTATAATTATTCCCGTAAATATAAGAAGAATCCGCCGAATAACAGTTATGGTATGGTTCCGATTGTGTTACGTTCTCCTCCCAAAACTTGGAAAGCCACGCACGGATTTCCGTGGACTAGTTCAGGATTTTCGAAACCAGTTCCATCAGCAGGTCACCCTGGGACGCCTCACCGCTGCCGCCGCCTTTCCCCTTGAAATCGTATTCCTCGAGGAGCGAAATAACTTTCATGCATCTGCGGATCGGATAATTGCGGGCCGCGACATCATACTCCTCCATGAAATAAGGATTGATCCCCAAAAGTTTGGCCCTGTCAGCCTTGGACATGGCCGGATTCTTGAGCAGGGCGGCCTCATATTTCAGAATTCTGTAAAAATGCGTATAAAGAGGAGCCGTAGCCAGAAGCAACATGAATTTCGGTCCGTTGCCGATATAGGCGGCTATTTTCAATGCCTTTTCAGCCTTCATGTAGGACAAGGCCTTGGTCAGTTCAAAGATGCTGAACTGCCTGCTGATACCGACGTTCTTTTCAATGTCGGCAGCATTGACCCGCACCGTTCCCTCAGGGAGATTTTTCTGCATTTTCTCGGTTTCCAACATGATTCGGCTCATGTCAGTTCCGGCATACTCGGCGAGCAGCGCTGCCGCAGCCGGTTCGATGTCCAGACCGCGGGACTTATAGAATGACGTTATCCACTGGGGCATTTCATAGTCCCTCAAGGCATCAGATACGAGAACGACGCCTTTTTTCTGGACATTCTTGTATAATGCCCTCCTCTTGTCAGCTGACGCACCATGCATAAGTATCACTAGCACAGTGCTTTCCATAGGATCAGACGCATAGGTGGCCAGGTCCTCCAGAGTCTTCATGCTCTGAGCTTCCTTAAGTACGACAAGCCTCCTCTCAGCCATCATCGGATAACTCCTGCACTCCGATGCGACAGTACCGGCATCTGTATCCAGTCCATAAAAGACAGTCTGATTGAAATCCCGCTCACTGTCCGTCAGGGCATATTTAATAATTTCATCACAGACCAGATCCGGATAGTATGGTTCTGTACCCATGAGAAGATATACGGGAACAAAATTCCCGTTCTTCACGTCATTTATTATCTGTCTGCACTGGCTCTCCAGTTCCGTGAATTTCACTGCCATACTTCAATTATCCGCAAACAGGCGGCCGATGAAAGTGCCGCCCAACATCCGATTATATATAACCGAAGTTTCGGGCCGCCAGTCAGTCCGGCCGCCCGAAACTTGTCTTAGTCCAAGAAATATCAGCCACGGGCTGCGATAACCTCGACTTCTACGAGGGCACCCTTAGGCAATGCCTTTACGGCAACAGCTGAGCGTGCAGGGAACGGCAGGCTGAAGAACTGTGAATAAATCTCATTCATAGCCGCAAAATCACCCATATCAGCAAGATACACTGTAGTCTTTACAACATTGGCAAGTGTGAGTCCCGCCTCTTCGAGGATTGCTTTCACGTTCAGGAGAGACTGTCTGGTCTGTTCCTGAACTCCGCCCTCAGGGAATGCTCCGGTAGCAGGATCGATAGGCAGCTGACCTGATGCATATACGAATCCATTGACTTCGATTGCCTGGCTGTAAGGGCCGATAGCCGCAGGAGCGGCAGATGTAACTATTGGTTTCATTAATCTAAGTAGTTTTAATATGTTCCGATTTACGCGCCACCCCGACTCGCCGCAAGGCATAACCGGGAGGACACACGTATCCACAAATATAGTCATTCTTTCCCGTTTTCAAGAAGAATGACCACATTGTTTTTCGGGAACCGCTACTGGTCCTGCTTCAGCACTTCCACCGGATTTTCCGCAGCGGAACTCCATGTCCGGGAAATAATCGAGGCAAAGGATATGAGGAAGGTCAATGCTGCCGCGACAAGGATTACCCACCACGGGAAGGCTATGGCATTGTAAAAATCAGCCAGGTAATAACGCATTGACCAGATACATGCCGGAACTGCGATTACGACGGCGACGGCGGTCATCAGGATGAACGACTTCGAGAGTTTCCATGCCGCGGACCTGACACCCGAGCCGAAAATCTTCCGGAGGGCGATCTGACGCGCCTGCTGTTCAGTGTAATAGACGGACATTGCGAACAGGCCGAGCGCAGAAATCAGTATGGCAAGCACCATGAAGGTCATCACCAGTTTCATAGTGTTCCGAGTCCCCGTCAATGAATCCGCCAGGATGTCATCTAAATAATATATGCCCGTTTCGCGCGGCACACCGATATACTCCTTCGCCACATCGCACCATACTTCGCGGACAGCATTCAACGCCTCCGCCCTGTCGCCACGCACCTTCAGCAGATGAGTGAAACACACATTGGTACGATTCTGCACAGCCCGATGACTGTCAGGCATTGGTTTATAAAGAGGATCCCTCGCGCGGAAATCCGCTATTATACCGCAGCACTCATACTGCGGCTCGCCATATTTATTGGTCCCTACAGTCCTGTTCTCGGCAGTAATCCCATAACGCCGCTGTGCCTCCTCAGTAAACCAGCATGTCCCGTCAATAGGATCGGAATATTGTTCTATCACTTTGAACCCAAGCAGCCTGAATCCCGTACTGTCAACACCTGGCATCTGAAGCCACGACATTTCCTCACCCTCGATATGTACACCATTGCTTCCACATGAGGACGGAGTCTGCGCCACCATAGCCGCCGTCTCCACCTGCGGAAGAGCCTGAAGTCTCTGATGCAGAGCCTCCTGGGCAGCCATATTGTTATAGCCGAGCGCCCATGAGGAAACCGACAGCAGATCTGTATTGTACCCTACCGGCAAAGATACCAGATGGCGCATCTGAAGAGTCATTGTCAATGCAACCGCGATAAGAACCGTGCTTATGATGTTCTGGCAGACGATAAAGACCTTGCTGAACACCATCTTGCTGCGGAACCTGAAATCGCCCTTCACGACATCTATAGGCTTGAATCTCGACACCATCAATGCAGGAAGAAGTCCTGAGAGAACCGAAACCAGCACGAGTACAATGACGCCAGTCGCAATGGTAGCCGCATCCGGGACAAGAACTATAGCTGTACCAAGAAGATTCTCTATCCAGCCCTTGAACAGCAGGGCGACCAGCGCGCCGAACAGCATGCAAACAAATGTAAACAAGAACGATTCCATAAGGTATCTGCAGACAACGCTGCCTGAAGACTCGCCGAGAAGACGTCTCGTTGCCATCTCCTTTGCCCGTTTTCCCGTCTGCGCCACAGTAAGGTTTATGTAGTTGAAGATAGCTGATATCAGAAGTATCAATGCTACCGCCAGGAGCACCTCAACGATCTTCCTGTCCCCATGACGCAATGGGCTGTATATGTCTATCTTGCTGAAATAGAGTTGGTCAAGCCTTGTCAACGTGGAGCCCCACAGGAAATTCCCGCCAGAACCGTCGCGTGTGTAGAAATCCTTCCAATAATCCACATACTTGTCCAGCAGCTTTTCAGCCACAGCGTCAGGCGAGGCACCATCCTGCAGCGTCACGAAAGTATTTACCATACCGAAATTGTCCATTCTCTGGACCATGTCCTCCAGTTGCCTGATGCTCAGGAATATGTCATAATACTCTAGTTCATCATAAGGCCCGAAATCCTGAATCACGCCGGTTACCGTGAACTTGTTTTTTCCTATTTCAATGGTGCGCCCCACAGGGTCAGAGCTGCCGAATGCCTCATGCGCGAACTTTTCGGAAAGGATTACATCATTCAGTCCCGCAAGTATGCAGTTTCTGTTACAGCCCGAGATCGTGTAGTCAAACAACTGCAGGAAATTCGTGTCCACACAGACCGCCTCGGCGGCATAATAGTCGTCATTGACAATGACATCGGCATCGCCATACGCCCCGACTCTGGTCCAGGATGTTATCTCGGGCACTGACGGGAAGAACTCCTCTGCAGTCCCGTACGTCATTCCGATGCACTCCCCCATGCCGATAGCATACAGTTGCTTGGAAAGCGGCTGCCTTGCGCCTACGCTGAATTCTGTCCTTGCATAAGAAGCCAGCAATATGACGAATCCCAGTGCCACTGACAGGCCCAATGCCTCGATTACGGCATAGAGTTTATTTTTCGAGAGGAATTTCAGATATGTACTCATGGTCGAATTGTACGTTTTGATAATTACTTTATGATAAGTTCAACCTAAGGACGTCATTCCGCGCGGATGGCGTCGGCGGGGTTTGAGTGGGCGGCGTGGAGGGTCTGGAAGAAGATCGAGACGACCGCGATGAGGAGCGAGACGGCTCCGGAGGCGATGAATATCCACGGGCTCAGACCGATCCGGTACGAGAAGCCTTCCAGCCACTTGTCCATAATGAACCACGATAGCGGCACGGCGAATATGAACGACACCAGAAGAGGGGCGCAGAACTTTGTCAGGAGCAAGGACAGAACCTCGTTCGTGGTGCTGCCCATTATGCGGCGCACACCGATCTCCTTCCTGCGCTGCCTGATGAAGAACAGCGACATCCCGATGAATCCGAGGATGGAGATGAGGACGGCGACACCTGTGAATATGCTCACGATTCTCATCGTGTCCTTTTCATCTTCCATTGATGCCTTTATCGTGGCGTCCACACTTTGCACCTTCCAGTCTAGATCTTCGGAAGTTCCGTCAACCTCTTTGACCAGGTCGCAGAGCTTCTGCCATGCGTCAGGGGAGCCGTCAGTCTTGACCATAAAGTTGGGATCCTCGATCTCATCCGTGTCCTTGACCGAGATGAGGAACGGCTGGTAAGGATCAAGGACGTTCCTCATGTGGAAGTTGGAGAAGACACCGGCGACATGCGTCACTTCACCATCGCCCCAAGATACCTCTGACTCTTCATTCTTCAGACCTACCTTCCCGGCGAGTTCTTCATTGATGTATTTCACATCACCGGAAAGATGGTTGTCCTTGACCAGATTGATGCCCATTATGTCGATGAGCTCCTTGTCCCAGGTCGTGAGATAGACCAAAAGACTATTATTGTCCTTGTCTTTACGAGAGCTCATCGAACGATAACTGCCGTCAAACGATGTTCCTGAGAACGAGCCTATTCCTTGGATAAACGGCTGGTTTTTCAGAGCGTTTCTCAGGACTTCCGGGTTGTCGGAGCTGACACGAAAGATGTTCTGGGTGTTGTACCCCAACGGGGCCTTGGCCAGATGATCCATCTGGAGAAGGATCGTCAGAGTGGCCGTCATCATTGTCATCGTGATCACGTTCTGAAGGATTATGAATATCCTGCTGAGCACCATCTTGGAGTGGTAGCGGAACGAACCCTTTACGACATCGATAGGCTTGTACTTGGACAGCGAGACGGTCGGCATTATCCCTGAGATGATTCCTGTCAGGACAATGAACAGCAGGCTGACAGAAACTGTCGAGACGTTTATGTCCTTAAGGATGTCTATCTTTCCTTTGAAGAGTACGGCCACCTTGTCCTCGAGCAGCAGAGCAAACGCTCCTCCGATGATGAACGAAATGAATACCATCAAGGTGGATTCTCCGATCAGCTCCAAGGATATTCCTAAGCCATTGCTTCCGAGAAGCCTTCTGGTGGCCATTTCCTTTGCCCGGAAGCCGGTGTTGGCGACGGTCAGGTTGATGTAGTTGGTGACGGCGAACAGGAGGATGGCCAGCACGACGGCCAGTAATATTCCTAAAAGACTCTTGTCGCCGGTCTGGAGACCCGCTCCGTTGTTCTGCGGCGCGAACATCAGGCCGTCGAGCGGAATGAGGGCGGCGCGGGGCTTGCCAGAGAAGTCGAACATAGGAATATTCTCGGTACAGTAGTCGGTCAGGTCATCGATCTTGTCGTCGAGGTTGGCTCCCGGCCTCATCATCAGGAAGGACAATGTCGAACCCAACGGCCCGCTGACCATCAGGTCGTTGCGGGGTCTGTAGCCGAGAACCTGCGGCGCGCGTTCGAAATTGGCGATGACCGCTGTCTCGTTCAGCAGCACGGTCTTATCCAGATCCTTGATGACCCCTGACACGGTGTAGACAAGTGAGCTGTCGTATGGATCACCATTGTCATCACTCACGAAGACATATCGTTTCCCCTCGATTTGAAGCGGCTGGCCAAGAGCATTGCCGTCAGGGAACAATGCCTTGGCAAGAGACTCTGTGACAACACATTTCTCAGGGCTGTCCAAGGCGGTCTCACGGTCTCCTTCTATCATCTTAAAATCAAAGAATCTGAAGAAATTGGAGTCCGCGAGCATTATGTTGCCGGCGTTGTCCCCTTGTGCTTCCCCATAGACTCTGTCCTCGTGCTTTATCTTTCCGTTTTGCATATAGACGCAGCAGACATCTTCCACCTCCGGGTACCTGCCCTTGAGTGAACGGGAGCAGTCCGGCCATGACATGAGTGTGTTCCTGTTCTCTGTGCCCAGCACGTAGATTCTCTCATGGTTCCTGTGCCATTTGTCGATGCTGAACTGCCGGTAGGTGTAGTCCCCGATCAGTATCACGAACATCAGCGAGAGCGCCAGTCCCACCATATTGATCACCGCATAGAGCGGATTGTTCTTCAGAAATCTCAAGAAATATTTCATTGCCTAAATTCTTTTGTCATATAGTAATATGTAAAAAAAGGTATCTGCGGACAATGCCACTGACAGGCCCAATGCCTCGATTACGGCATAGAGTTTATTTTTCGAGAGGAATTTCAGATATGTGCTCATGGCCGAATTGCACGTTTTGATAATTACTTTATGATAAGTTCATCCTTGTCACCGCAACTGTCGTAAGAGGATATGATGATCTTCTCGCCCGGCTCCAGACCTTCTATAACTTCGTAATACTGAGGGTTTTGGCGGCCTATGCGGACACTACGTTTCGTCGCTTTCGTTCCATCGGCATTGACAACATACACCCACTTGCCGCCAGTTGCCTGGTAGAAGGAGCCGCGCGGGATGATAACGGCCTCTTCGGGCTGGCCGAGCTGCACATTCATATAATATGTCTGTCCCGCACGGATATTTTCCGGCTGCTGTCCTTCGAAGCGAAAATCCGCCTTGAACTTACCGTCACGAACCTCAGGATAAACCTTGCGGATGACTGCTGAGTATTTCTCATTCTGACGCTCGAAGGTCGCCTCGAGACCAGGCACAATTCTATCAATGTAATGCTCATCTATCTGAGCTTCAATCTTATACGAATCAAGGTTGTTTATCTGGCCGATTTTGGAACCTGCTGCCACCGACTGTCCGAGTTCCACGTCGAGAAGTCCGAGTTCTCCGCTGATAGGCGCCTTTACTGACAGATTTTCCTTGCGTCTGCGGATCATGCTCATATTGATACGCATATTCTCCAGACTCTCATGCATCTGCGCAATCTGAGTGCTGCGGTAGAGACTGTCCCCACGCTCACGGTCAATGACAAGTTCAAGCTTGTCTTTCGCCAGGTCGTAGTTTTCGGATGCTTTCAGATATTCTTCCTTGGCAATGAGTTTTTCTTCATAGAGAGCTTTGTTCTGTTCATACGCCCTCTTGGCTCTGCGCACTTCTATCTGAAGTGTAAGCTTGTCTTGTCTTACCGAGAGTTTCTGCTGTTCCATCGAAATCATGGTATTGCGCAGGATATTTTCCTTCTCAGCAAGTTCCGCTTCAGAGTTAAGTATCTGCATATCAAGACTTTCATTGGACAGTTCAACAATGACATCACCGGCATTGACCTTACTTCCTTCCTCGGCTATGATTCTCTGGACATTGCCTCCTTCTGTCGGGCTGATCTGGACTGTGGTCATCGGCTGGACCTGACCGCTGACGCGGATATAGTCATTGAACTCGCCTCTCTTTGCGGTTCCAGTGATGATGGAGCTGCCGTCAACTCGCACTGCAGAACTTTTCCCAGTGATTATCAATAAAATAAGGACGACTACCAATGCCGCTCCTGCCCAATATTTTATAGCTTTCTTTGTAAATGCGGCAGCCAATCCTGTTTTCTTTTCTATTATCTTATCCATGATGAAAGTTTTTTACTGTTCCAAATATGATACTCCGTTATAGTACTCGACGACACGGCGCTTGAGCTGGTACTGCAGTTCGGCATTGAGCTTTTCCGCTTTGGCTTTCAAGTAGTTGGTCGAAGCCGTATTATATTCTATCGATGATATCAGCCCCTGTTCGAATTTTCGGGCGTTGAGTTTGTATGCCTCGTCATACACGTCCGCACGTCTTTCCGCCTGAAGCAATGCGGACTCGGCTCCATCCCTGTCCTGAATCGCCCTGCGGACTTCCGATTCGACGTCGCGAAGGGATTTGTCATATTCCAAGCTGGCCCTCTGATATGCGTTTTTCCTTTTGGAAAGGGTAGTATATTTCTGAAGCCTGTCGTAAATCGGAATATTCAATGACAACTGCACGTATTCACCTCCGTTGTTCTTGAACTGATGCCAATAAGGGGTGGCTTTGTATCCTACCTGTCCAGGGTATGTATAATAACTTGTGGACCAGCCTCCATAGAGTCCGAGTGAAGGGAGGAACTGCCATTTGGCTGTCCTGAGGCTGCGGAGGGCATTGTCCATCGTGCCTTTGGCTATCAGCACGGACGGCATTGACGCGACCGCAGTATTTATCACGTCTTCGGCAGAAGAGTTGCCGGATTCGAATTGGAGTGACGACAAGTCCGAGTCTATAGTAAGTTTTTCATCTACAGGCCAATACATCACGTCCTCCAATGTTATCAGGGCATTATCCCTGTTGTTTATGGCTGTCGTGAGTTCGTATTCCCTGTCTGCCAGGTCGGCTTTCATCTGGACCACGTCTGCATAACCTTTCGAGCCGAGTTCTTCCTGACGTTCCGCCAATTTGACTGCGTTTCTGGCGTTTTCGGCCTGCTCCGTGAGGATTTCGACCAATTTTGTGTAATAAATGACATTGAAATAAGCCTCGATTGTGGCAAGACAGACTTTGTCTCTTTCCTGCCGCTCCTGCGAGTGGCCCATCGCAACTGCGGTCCTGGTGATTTTCAGGTTATTGATTGCGGAGAATCCGTCGAATAGGCTGATGCCGGCAGAGACTGAAAAGCCCTGGTTCAATGATGTCGTGGTGACGTAAGTATTTGTTTCAGGGTCGATTGAGCGTCCCCATCTGTAGTAGCCGTATGAGTTTCCATCGACTGAAGGCGTGAATGCCTTGAGTATTGCGTCCCGCCTGTCCAGTCTCGCGTCATCATTTTTGGACTGCTGGATACGCACCTGAGTAGAGTTGCTGACCGCGTATTCCATACATTCGCGGAGTGTCAATGTCTTGTCCGGAGACACGGCCATTTCCTGTGCCGGACCATCAGTGAATCCTTGTCCGGGTGCGCTTTCCTGCGCATGGACTCCGGCCGACAGCGATGTAAATACTATTATAGGAATTATCCACTTCATAATCTTCGTCGTTTTCCTATAATATGAACACGCGCTGTGCCAGAGATGGTAGTTAGTTGTTTATCAACGAATTACACTTTCGCGCGCGTAATTGCCTTGTAAAGAATCTTTACAAATCTGTAAACATATTTTACAACGGACACTTATGCCGCGCAACCACCACGGCTTTGCTGCAATTTCGTACGAAATAAATCGTTTAAGCGGAACAAAACATACTAGAAAAGCGCTTTTGTACCAATCAAAACGTTTTCGCGGTACAAAATACCAAACATGAACAAAATAACAGCCTCTGCCCGCGGGTATGTCGCCAGCGGATTTCTAATTCAGAAAACACTAATTATCGACGAGTTACAAAAACATCATCCGCCGACGGGATAGGCCCAGGTCTCCTGTCACATAGATATTGAGAGACAAACTCCAACTATATCCACGTGACAAAGAGAGGCGGGCAGAGGTCCTGGCGGTGACCCGTGGTCACCCATGACCTCGTAAATGGGAGGTGCCGGCGCAGCCGGAGGGATGAGCGCAAGCGAAGGTCACCGACGGGACCTCTGCCCGCCGCCATTAATCACCGACGACCTATCTCGCACTAAGGGCGCGCATGGCATTGAAAACAGCCAGGACGGTAACACCTACATCAGCAAAAACGGCCATCCACATGGTACCAAGGCCGACCGCTGCCAGAGCCAAAATAGAGACTTTGACACCGATAGCGAACCAGACATTCTGGCGGGCAATCCGTATCGTTCGACGTGCTATCCGGACGGCAACCGCAATCTTGGACGGCTTGTCATCCATCAGAACCACATCGGCAGCCTCTATGGCAGCATCACTGCCTAGACCGCCCATGGCAATA
The DNA here is from genome assembly GCA_000435075.1 of Bacteroides sp. CAG:770. Taxonomy (GTDB): domain Bacteria; phylum Bacteroidota; class Bacteroidia; order Bacteroidales; family UBA932; genus Cryptobacteroides. The sequence goes on from FR890653.1 coordinate 90,553, forward strand.
CCGACATCGGCACGCTTCAGGACAGGCGCATCATTGATGCCATCTCCGACAAACGCAAGTACCTTTCCGGCAGGCTTTTCCGAAAGCAGGCGCTCCACCTGGGCCACCTTGTCGGCAGGAAGCAGACCGGCATGGTATTCATCCAGACCGAGTTTCTCCGCGACCTCCTTGCCGACAGCCTCCCTGTCACCTGTCAACATTACAGTCCTGTCCACACCCAGTTTCTTCAAACTTCGGATCGCCTCGGCACTATCATCCTTAACCACATCACTTATGACGATATGACCTGCATATTTGCCATCCACCGCCACATGTACAATCGTGCCTGCAAGATGACAGTCATGCCATTCGACACCCAGATCATCCATCATCTTCGAATTGCCCACACAGACAGTCCGCCCGGCAACCTCGGCCCTGACACCGCGGCCGGCAATCTCCTCAACATTAGCAACTTCGCACCCGTCAGCAGCTTCCGTCGGGAAAGCACTACGCAAAGCCGCACCTATCGGATGAGTCGAAAAATGCTCCACATGAGCAGCCAGATGAAGCAGTTCCCGCTCATCGAAATCCGTAGGATGAACCGCCTCGACCTCGAACTTGCCATAGGTCAATGTCCCTGTCTTATCGAACACGACCACTCCCAGATTTGCCAACGCATCCACATAATTGCTGCCCTTAATCAGCACTCCCCTCTTAGATGCGGCACCAAGACCACCGAAAAATGACAAAGGCACACTGATTACCAGCGCACAAGGGCAGGACACTACCAGGAAAATAAGAGCTCGGTGCAACCAAACAGGAAAAGAATCCACGAAACCCGCCCCGGCGAACACCGGAGGAATAAAGGCTAAGATCAATGCTGCAATAACTACCACAGGCGTATATACCCTGGCGAATTTAGTAATAAATGACTCGCTCCTGGACTTGTTCTTATCCGCACTTTCCACCAGGTCAATGATTTTCGAGACAGTACTCTCACCGAAAGCTTTCGTAGTCTTCACCCGGACCACACCAGAAAGATTTATGCAGCCGGACATGATACTGTCGCCGACCGAAATATCACGCGGAAGACTTTCTCCTGTCAATGCTGCCGTATCCAGTGAAGTTTCCCCCTCTATGACCTTACCGTCTATCGGAACCCTCTCACCTGGTTTCACGACAATAATTTCACCTATTGCCACATCCTCCGGAGACACCTCAGACACCTTTCCGTCTCTTTCCACATTAGCCACATCAGGCCTTATCGCCAGAAGATGGGAAATGCTGTCCCTACTCTTTCCTTCAGCATAATCTTCGAACAGTTCCCCTATCTGGAAAAACAGCATAACGAACACAGCCTCAGTAAATTCTGTCTCAGCCCCAGGAAGGAAACCGATGCACAAGGCTCCGATGGTCGCCACCGACATCAGGAAATCCTCATTGAACAAGTCCCCATCAATGATACCTTCAGCCGCCTCCTTAAGAGTTCCGAAACCAATCAGCAGATAAGGTACAAGATATATGACAAGCAACTGCCACACAGGAAGTTGACAAAACTTCTCGATACAGACGGCACAGACGAGCAAGACCGTCGTCACAGAAATAAGAGTAATTTTCCGTTTCATAACTTCGATTTTGAAAACGCTGCAAAGTTATTGAACTGAAGACGCAACCAAGTTGCAAATCATGTCAATGTGATAAACAGGTGCAAAAACGCCTACAGAACAATGGTAAACACCGTAGCCTCAAGCGTAGAAGAAGTCAGATTTATGGTGCCGCCATTGAGACGGATAATCTGACGGCACAGACTCAGGCCGACACCCGTACCGGAAACACCCTTGGTCGTATAGAACGGCACAAATATCTGCTCCCTGCCGGTTTCGCTGATGGGCTCCCCGTTATTGGCAACATTGATGACAGTACGCTCCCTTTTGTCTATCGAAGCGGTTATGTCAATGTCGGAAGCCCCGGCCTGTACGGCATTCTTGATAAGATTATTCATCACCTGAGATATCTGTCCATAATCAGCATACAGGATGATATCCTCAGAAAGTTCATGATAAGAAACACGGGCCGAAGGCCAATTCGCCTGAGCAATAGTCACAGAATCATTGACCAAATCCCTGAGATAGAAAGCTTTGCGGACTGGAGCGGCAATATGCGTCAGCGAGCGGTAGGACTGCACGAAACTGATAAGGCCCTCGGATGACGAGGAGATCGTACCCAAGGCCGAGCGGACATCTTCGGTATCGTAGGCATCCAGATTCTGCGACAACGCCGAACTGAGCGACGCGATAGGCGTAACAGTATTCATGATTTCGTGGGTAAGAACACGGATGAGCCTCGTCCACGATTCCGACTCATTGTTTTCCATCTCGCGGGTGATGTCATTGAAGGTCACGATGCTGACATCCTTACCATGAAGCCTTGCCGTACAGGCACTTATGGAAAACTGAACCGTTCCACGTTCAGAAACAAGCGACGCCCTCGATTCCGTCTCCGAAGCACTGCGGAAGGCATTGGCCAATTCCGGAGAAATCCTCTCTATCTGCCGGAGCGAAGAGATGTCGGACATGCCAAGGAATCCTCGCGCGATTACGTTGGAATAGTCGATTTTGTCTCCATCGATAACGATTACCCCGCTCTGCACATGGTCCAGCATGATTCCGAAATAACGCTCCCGCTCACGTATGTCGGACTTTTCAGCCTCGAAAATGGAACGCAACCGGTTCAACGACTTGTTCAGCCTCCTGTCCGACCAATGGTCTTCGGAATACCGGAACGCCGACTCCCCGCTGTCCAGCGCATCAGACATGAAGTCAATCTTGCCGATGATTTTCCTGCGGACCATTGCCCTCGTCACAATGTAGGTCAATGCTGCAACGACAGCTCCGCCGAGCACAATCCAAGTTGCGCCCAACTCCCCTATTGTGACAGACTCCATCATATTCCGTATTTCTTAAGTTTCGCGTAAAGTGTAGGACGGCTGATATCCAGAGACTTGGCTACCATTGAAATATTCCCGTCATAACGGGCCATGGCAGCACGGATAGTCTTTTCCTCCATATTTTCCATCGTGTCACCGGCATTGATCTCCATCCCTCCCGCGGATGCGGACAGGTCGAGACCGAACCCGCCGATGACCTTTCCTTCGGAAAGAATGACAGCTTTTTCAATGCAATTGCGCAGTTCCCTTATGTTTCCCGGCCACGCATAGGACTCCAGCTCAACCTTCGCCATCGGGGACATTGACACTGCTTCGCGGCCATATTTTCCGGCAAATTCAGAAAGGAACTGCATTGCCAACGGGACAATTATCTCCTTTCTGCGTCTAAGGGGAGGAAGTTCCACGCTGATGGTATTCAGCCTGTAATACAAATCCTCACGGAAAAGGCCGTCCCGTATCATTGACGGAATATCAGCATTGGTAGCACATATAAGCCTGATATCCACAGGGATAGACTTGGTATCGCCGACTCTCGTGACACTGCGGCTCTGAATCGCGCGGAGCAACTTGGCCTGGGACTGCACAGGTATATTGGCAATCTCGTCGAGGAAAAGGGTTCCGCCGTCGGCCTGCTCGAATTTCCCGGGATGGTCAGATTTGGCATCGGTAAACGCTCCCTTGACATGGCCGAAGAGTTCACTTTCGAAAAGGGTTTCAGTAATCGCACCGGCATCCACGCAGACCATTGCCTTGTCGGCACGTCCGGAAAGCCTCTGGATTTCATGAGCCAGGACATCCTTTCCGGTTCCGTTCTCACCAGTTATGAGCACAGTAGCATCGGTAGAAGCTATACGTTCCACATTATGCCTGAGCTGCTGCATCTCAGGTCCTTCACCCCAGAACATCTGAGGCCCGTCATTGACATTGACATTGACACTTGCCCTTGCATTGACCTTCCGGTCCCTGATTCCCGTCAGGGTCTCGATCAGTTTGGCATTGTCCCAAGGCTTGACGACGAAATCCGCGGCCCCGCGTTTCATTCCTTCGACGGCCAATGCTATGTCCGCGTAAGCCGTAAACAGTACCACAGGCATCTCAGGCCACCTTTTCTTGAGTTCTGAAAGCCAGAACAGGCCCTCGTTCCCGGAATTGATGTCCGTCTTGAAATTCATATCCAGGAGAATCACGTCAGGCATCATTGACTCGGCCGTACTCATGAGCGAAACCGGGGACGGAAGTGTCTGGACTTGTGCGAAATACCCGCCCAGCAGTATCTTCAAGGCGTCACGAATGCCTTTGTTGTCGTCAACAACCAGTATTTTTCCTTTTTTCATTGTCAATGTCTTTTATCGTCAATGCCCCCCTCCGGAAGCCACATGCAACTCAAATTTCGCAAGTTATCAAACTTGCTGAACGTTAGCACGAATTTGAGGGTTGTCACTCGTGCTAAGACTGCAAGCCCAACGCACTTTTTTATGTGCACGTTACCCTCACCCTAAATCCCTCCCCTCGGGGAAGGGACTTACCATCGCCCTCGCGGGCTCCAAAAGCGGTATTTCGCACTTGCGAAATTTGAAATACAAAAATACATTTTTTCCGCTTACAATCACAAAAAAGCCGCGCAATGCCATTTCCAGCACCGCGCGGCTGCGAAGATATATTAATGTAAACCAACTCAAGTTCCGCAATTGCAAAACTCTTGTAAATCAGTCATTTTTAAGCGAATCTACAGGGTTGGAAGTCGCTGCGTCCCAGCTTCGGAGCGTAACAATCAGCATTGTGATCGCAAGCACTGTCACCAGGGACAATGCGAATACCCACCAGTGGATCGGCGTGTGATATGCAAAGCCCGAGAAGTATCTGTTGATGACCCACCAGCTGAGCGGCGCAGCAATCACAAAGCTGGCCAGCACAATGCGTATATACTTGGCATTGAACATCTTGAGTATGTCGCCTACGCTTCCGCCCATCACTCTCCTGACTGCGATTTCGCGACTTCTGTGCTGCGTGTCGAAAAGCACTAGGCCGAAGACTCCCATCAGGGAAATGATGATTGCCACCAGCGTAAATATGCTGATAAGCGTGGACAATCGGCTTTCCTGCCTGTACTGGGCTCCGAGTTCCTTGTCGAAGAAATCCAGACTATACAGTTCGTCATCAGCATAAGGAACCATCTCTTTCACGGTCGCAAGCACGAACTTGATGACAGACTGGACATCTGCGCCCGGCGCAGTCCTTATATAGACCTGATGAAGTCCGTCACGCCATCTGTGTTTACCGAACACGTAGAAGGCGAAATCACCACGACCATACTGCAAAGGCCTGAAATTAAAGTCCTTACAGATACCGGCAGTCACAGTCCCGTCCTCATGTCCAGGCGCAGGAGTAACGAAATCCACGTCAAAGTCTTTCTTCGCCTGCTCGTTGAAGATCATCACTCCGCCTTCAGACACCTCATCCGATTTCATGAAATCCCTGCCGTCCACTATATCTATCCCCATGAATTTCAAGAAATTGTACGCCACAGGGTAACATTGGAAATTAATAGTCTTTCCCTTATAGTCACGTCCCCAGCCCATTCTTGAAGTATTGACAATACGTCCGTCGGCCCACGTAATGTCCTGAATCTGAGGATTGCTGCGCAACTTGTCCTCGAATGCCTCGTTCTGGGAACCATACCAACAGACATCATAAGGAATTTTACCGCTAAGGAGGCAGGACTTGTCGAAGCCCATGTCGTAGTTCATCAGGTAGGTATGCTGCATCTTGATGAACATGGCGCAGATAATCAAAGACATTGATATGACGAACTGGAAACCGATGAGCGCCGTGCGGAGCCTGCGTCCCGAAGCGGAGCCGCTGAAGGAGCCTTTCAGAACCAATGCCGGCTGGAACGACGTGATGTAGAATGCAGGATAGATGCTTCCGAGGACCGCCGTCAGGACAGCAGCGCCGACCGTCATCGCCAGCACGGGAACATTGTCCCCGAAAACAGCCGAAGAGGTAAGAATACCTGCGACGCTGGTGCGAAGAAGCAGGATGACGATGATTGCGGCCGATGCCAACGCTATGGCGACAAGGCCTACAGATTCGAATATAAAGTTGAATATCAATGAAGTACACGATACGCCGAAAATCTTGTAGGTATTCACGGACCGCAACCGAGCAGGGACAAGCGCAAAGAAGAAATTGATGAAATTTATCAATGCGATGAGGATGATGAGCACCGCCACTGTGAGCAAAGTCATGTCCGTGGTGAGATTTCCGGTGCGTCCAGGCTTACCGTCAAGTTCCTTCGTATAAAAGAGTTCAGACAGTGGTATCAGCTTGATGTTGAATTTATTATTGATTTCATCAATGTCTTCGTCAGAGAGTGTCTCTCCCGCACCATCATACAGTTTCTTGAAATAATCGAGAAGTATAGACTTCGATTCCTTTTCGAACTCTTCCTTCTGGGACGCATTCTGGAGTTTCACGCAATACGGAAAAGACCACTCACTGCGATTGTCAATATGGGAATCTTTCATGTCGTAAACGGCATTGACCGTACTCAGGTCGCTGTTCTTAGGGAAATCCTTGTATATGAGAACTATCTCTCTCGCCCCTTTTTCACCCTGAGGGTCACTCCATGAGATGCTGTCTCCGATTTTAAGTTCATATTTCTTGGCAGAAGATTCTGATATGGCAATAGTTGCAGGCTTGGAAAGTTCATCAAGTGAGCCTTCTGCCGCCTCGAAATTCAAGGCTCTCAGTCCGCCCGCGGAATACTGCATGAGATCCAGATGCATCTTAACCGGGGCATCATTCCGCCTCGTGTAGCAAACATCATCAGAAACATACATGCTGAACACCCCTCCGCCTTCAGACATGGAAGAGCCTGAGACAAGGGCTTCTCCCAACGGTCTGTTTATGAAGATATTGAACTTTCCCTCATTATATTGCGAAGGAACGGACATTACGAATGTCCTGTCCGCGTCCTTCAGTGATTTGTTGTAGCCAAGGTTGAAGCAGACCTGCGTCATTATCACGTAGAAGGCAGCAAATGCCACTGCCATTCCTATGATATTCAGCAGGCTGGACACCTTGTACCGTTTGAGGGTGTTCAGAAAATTATTGAAAATGTATCTCATTACAATTCATTCTTAACATCACTTACAATATGGCCGTCGAACAGGTCGATAGTGCGTTGTGCCATAGCTGCATCTTTCTGTGAGTGGGTAACCATCACGATGGTCGTGCCCTCCCTGTTCAGTTCGCAGAGCAGGTCCATGACTTCCTTGCCGTTCTTGGAGTCGAGATTTCCGGTAGGCTCATCGGCAAGAATCAGTTTAGGGTTTGCGACTACCGCACGTGCAATCGCAACACGCTGCTGCTGACCGCCTGAGAGCTGCTGAGGGAAATGCTTTGCCCTGTGGATGATGTTCATGCGCGCCATCACCGCCTCCACTTTTTCCTTGCGCTCAGCCGCGCTGAAATCCATATATCTGAGGGGAAGTTCAATGTTTTCGAACACATTGAGTTCATCGATCAGGTTAAAGCTCTGGAAAACGAAGCCGATGTTTCCCTTGCGGAACTTGGTACGATCCTTCTCCTTCAGCTGCGCAACTTCCTGTCCCAGAAGCTGGTAACTGCCGGAAGTCGGGTTATCCAGAAGGCCGAGGATATTCAGGAGCGTGGATTTTCCGCATCCTGAAGGGCCCATGATGGAGACGAATTCTCCGTCCTTGATTTCGAATGATACATTGTCGAGTGCAACTGTCTCGATCTCCTCAGTCCTGAAGACTTTGCAAATGTTTGTAATCTTGATCATGATATATGTATGTTTTATTTGTTCTGATATGCTCCGTTTTATTCTGTCTTAATGCTGTCAGCAGGATTTGTTCCCGCTGTGCGTATTACGTAAATGTCTGATATGATGGCAACTATAGCCAGTACTGCTGCTATGGAGCCTACGAAAATCCACCAAGGGAGTCCAGCCTGAAGGCTGAAGTTCTGTTCCCAACGTCCTGCGACGATATAGGCCAGAACCGCTCCGACTGCCACGGACGGCAGAGCCACTGCCATGACATCGCGCAGAAACATTGACCTTATCTGGGAGAACTGGGCGCCGTTTACGCGACGGACCGCGATTTCCTTGCTGCGGCGACGGACTTCGTCAATCGTGTAGCCGATGAGGCCGATCAGCGCGATAAAGAGCGTCACAATGCCTCCTGCGAGGATGGAGTTTCTCGTATTGAGGGTGTCCACGAAATTCGAAGCGGAGAGTTCATTGCACGGATATATTCTGCACCACTGCCCGTCCAGAATTTTTCCTGCAAGTTCATCGGTTTTCTGGAGCATTTCCGGGGACATCTTATGATATTTCACGAATATGTAATGAAACATTCCGGCATATCTCTCTGAGTCACAATAGAATATACCCATCGGGCGCCCGCCGAAATCGGCTTCTGCCACGGAAAAGCCACCGGTATGCATATCGTCAATGATACCGCATATCCTGACTGGACCAGCTCCATGAGAAGTAACCATCACTTCTCGTCCGAGGACCTCGTCCCATCCGGCAGTGTTCTTCATCATTTTCACGAAATTCCTGTCCACAATCATTTCCGCGTCACTGTTAAGCGTCGGATCGAAATTGCTTCCTTCCTGAATCTTGATGCCGAAGACATTGAAATAATGTTCATCCACATAATATGCGTCACGGATGTTGAACAGCTGACGGTCTTCGCCGGGAACACTCACATTGTCACCGCTATATCCTGTGAAAGGATTCTGATATGCAAAACAAGCATCTTCCACTCCGGAGAGGGAACGGACCTCATTCATCAGTGTATTCTTCTGAGACTGAGTAGCTTCCGGCATGGCTATCATCGCCACGTCATCATATTTGAAGCCACGGTCCGCGTTCATCATCTTGTCATATTGCAAGTTGATCACGCTCATGACCACAGCCAGGAAAACGACTGCTGCAAATTCCACCGCGAGGAGTCCGAGCTTCCACATGCGCTTGCCGGCGCGATAATTCCTGAATGCCGCAGCAACCGGAATCCGGTTGAAGAAGAATGCGGGAAGGAGGCTGTTCAATGCCAGGAGCACGACTATTATTGTCAATGCCAATGCGAGCGGCCGTCCGGTGAAAAGCGCAATGACATTGACACCGAGGATGGTCTCTATCATTGACCTGAACGAAAAGATGAGGATTGCGGCGACGGCGGCTGCGATTGCGGTGTGCACGAGCGCCTCTGCGAACATCATCCCGAAGATGTCTTTTGCACTGCTGCCCAGGCATTTGCGGAGTGCCATCTCGCGGGCACGGATTGCAGCGGATGACAGCACAATCAAGAGGTAATTCAGCATTGACGTGAGCAGAAGCGCGAAAGCTACGAAGGCCAGCACGAGTGTCATATTCCGCTGAGTTTCATCCTCTTCATGGAATTTCACGAATGGCTTTATCGGAAGTTTCATTTCATATCCAGCTGCCCGCAACTCGTCCATCGGCATATGCTTGTCCATGAAGCCAGAAAGTCCGTTCTCGATTTCGCCCGGGTCAATGCCTTTCTTCAGTTTTATGAATCCTTTATAGCGGTCGTTGCCTACCATGTTTTCTGAGCCGTCGTAAATGAAATGCCCGATGCTCGGCATGGAGACTATCATGTCCAGCCTGTAGGATGAGTTCAGCGGGAATTCTTCATAAACGCCGCCGACCGTGAGTTCATATTTCTGCGCATCCCCGGCAATCGTGAATTTCTGTCCGAGCACGGCTGCCGCGGCCGCCTTTTCGTCCATTTTTTTGCCTGAGGTCAATGCTGCTGCCATCTTGGTCGCCAACTTGGATGAAATCACCACATTCGCTTCAATGCCAAGTGGTTCTGTCAGGTTTCCGGCCAGGCATTTCCGGTCAAACACCCTGAAGAATGACGTATCGCTTAGACAAGTCAGTCCGGCATCCACGCGTTTGTCCGATTCGGGCATTAACAGAGAGGCGGTCTCGAATATATATGTAAATCTGGTAGCCTCTTCTATCTGCGGGAAGTATTCCTTCATCTTCGGGGCCACTCCTCCGGCGACTTGGGGATAGACCCGGTATATGCCGTTAAGTTCCATGGCTTCGTTCAGGTAATATATCCTATCGGCATCCTTGTAGAAGTCATCAAATGTCTTTTCGAAGCAGACCTTGGATGCCAGCACGAGGCCGACTGCGAGACCAACGCCCAAAGTCATGATTTTCAGGACGTTCCTGCGTCCTTTCATCGGCAATGTCCTGACTGCCGTGGCAATGTAATTGAAAATGTTCATCTGCTTTGTCCCGGAGATTCCATCAATGCCAATCTGCCGAATCCTTCGGCATTGACATATATATCATCCGGTCAGAGTTTTGTTTTGCCACTCCTGTGCCATTATTTATAACGCTCTGTTTTTCTGCACGTTACATTGGATATTCCATTTAAATATTGTAAAAAAACTTTACATTCCTGTAAATTTACTTTACATACACTATCTTTGCGTAGTTAAAAAACGAACATAATGAGAACAGCAATTTATGGCGCGGGTTCATTGGGAACCATTTTGGGCGCATTCATAAGCAAGAAAGGAGGTCAGATCGACCTTATCAATCATAATGAGAAACATGTGGAGGCTCTCCGCAGAAACGGGGCGCACGTCACGGGGACAATGGATTTCATTCAGAAGGTCAATGCATTGACAGACAAGGAGATGACGGGACTTTATGATATCATTTTCCTGATGACCAAGCAGCAGGGCAACATTGACACTGTCAATTTCCTGAAAGGTTTTCTGGCGGAGGACGGCGTCATCGTCACTCTCCAGAACGGTCTTCCGGAGCCGCAGATTGCGGAGATTGTCGGGGAGCGGAGGGTGCTCGGGTGCACTGTGGCATGGGGCGCGACGATGACGGGTCCGGGAGTATGCGAACTGACCAGTTCTCCTGACAGCCTGACATTTTCATTGGGCAGCATCTATAAGGAGAGAGGTCATCATTTCGAGGATGTAAAGTCAATGCTGGAGATGATGGGACCTGTGGAGGTGGACGAGAATTTCATCGGAACGCGTTGGAGCAAGCTTCTTATCAATGCTTCGTTTTCCGGAATGAGCGCCGTTCTCGGATGCACTTTCGGCGAGGCGGCCAAGGATAAGGAGTCACGCAGAATCGTCCAAAAACTTATAAAGGAGTGCATCGATGTTTGCGCTGCCTCGGGCATCAGAATCGAGCCTATCCAGGGCAAGGATGTGGTGAGACTTCTGGATTACCACAATGCGTTCAAGAAGGCTATCTCGTTCTTTATCATACCTATAGCAATTCGCAAGCATGCACGTCTGAAGGCCAGCATGTTGCAGGATATCGAGCGTGGCAAGAAGACTGAGGTGGATTCCATCAATGGTGCGGTATGTGCCCAGGGACGCAAGGCTGGTGTGCCGACTCCGTGCAACGACAAGGTGGTGGAGATTATTCACGGCATCGAGAACGGAGAACTGAAGGCTTCGTGGAACAACTTGCGGTTTTTCATAGGATAGTGAGCATGGCATATACAGATTCGGATTACTTAATATAATCTATATAAGGGATAATTAGATGAGACTTGTAATACAAAGGGTACGAGAGGCGTCTGTCAGCATTGACGGAGAAAAGGTGTCGGCCATCGGCAAGGGGCTGCTGGTGCTGGTCGGTGTGGAGACCGGTGATACTGAGGATGATGTCAAGTGGCTGGTGGGCAAGACTGCCGGGCTCAGGATTTTCGATGATGAGAACGGTGTGATGAACAGGAGTATTCAAGACATTGACGGTGAAGCTCTTGCTGTGTCGCAGTTCACATTGACGGCGTCCACGAGGAGGGGCAATCGTCCGTCATATATCCGCGCTGCCGGTCACGAACTGGCCGTTCCGCTTTATGAGAAGTATTGCGATTCGCTGGCCGAGGCTCTGGGCAAGCCGGTCGGCCGTGGTGTGTTCGGTGCGGACATGAAGGTGGCATTGGTCAATGACGGTCCGGTTACGATTATCATTGATTCGAAACTGAAGGAATAGTCTGAGCAAATTTGACATTTGCAAGAATTTATTTACCTTTGTCGTCTATACTATCCGGGGATGTTCTGGTTTTGACAGCATTGATGTCGGGTGGTAAGCACGTCGAGCGTATGGCACGTTTGCTCGTTAATATCAGCGGCCGTAAATTCAGTTGCTAACAACAACTATGCACTCGCTGCGTAATCAACTAGGTTGATCACCTTAATCGGGCCGCCAAGGTTGCGGCTCTGACGAGTATCCCGCAGACTTTAGGCCGGTTATGTTCTGAGTTCGGGGTATCATCCAAACCGGATGCACGGAGGGACTCCTTTAAACTCCGCCAAGACTTAAAGGATAAGCCCCGGTTAGCCCGCCATTCGGCAGGCCGGAGCCGACAATCAAAGGATGGATAAACGTGTAGAAAGCTATCTGGTGCGATGTTTGGACGGCGGTTCGACTCCGCCCATCTCCACTAAAAGTCCATAATGGGCTGATTGCCAATATTTTACAGAGTTCGAGTCTCTCAAACGGGACAAAAACGGGACAATTTTTTTCCTTGTATGACGCCCTTGTGGAGTTGTGCAAAGAAAAAAAAATGTTCTGACGCCATGCGGGACGATGCCGCGGCCATTCCTAAAACAAATCGGTCTGAACCAGACGTATTCTAATCAAAGGCAGTCGGGACGATGCCACGGCCGCTCTTGTAACACATTGATAATCAAGTACCGTTTATTTTAAGCGTGGATTTCCGAAGATTTTTTGGCCACTAATCCACATGTGATTTCATAATCCCCTATGAATCAAGTCATTGCAAAAACATATGTGGCACCGTCCCGCAATATGCAACGGCGGGAGACGCTTACACTGTTTTTTAACGAGTCCGATCGGAGGTGTAGCCGTGGGAGGTTCGCTTCGCTCATCCCTGTCGGGCTCGCGCCCGACATCCCATTCACAAGGCCATGGGCGGCCATGCCTCCCACGGCCACACCTCCGCCGGACTTTACTAAAACGCGGATTGTGACGGAAACGTGTTAACAGGGCGTGTGGAACTTGGCTGAAATGTAGAAGTTGAAATATATTTCCTGTATCTTCCTGCCATAACGTTATGATTCATGGCACAAAAATAGCACTCCGAAGAGAGCTAATAAATGACACAGCAACTTCATTCAATCTTTTAACGAATGGTGTACAATCGTAAACAACGCTGAGAATGGAATAGGCAACAAGGCAAGACCTATCGCACTTGACCTCATGCACAAATCGGGAAAAACGAGAATTAAAATTAAAAGCAGTATCGAAAATAGCGCATAAAAACATGCCATTTCGAAAATAAAATTGTTAACTTTTTCATTCTATTTTTCTTCCCGTGCTTGATATTCTCTTACTGACGGCACATCATCGACGCCATAACAAACTTCTTTACCAATAGCTTGACACTTGATGAATTTGTAAAGCAACACAAAAGGAGCGACTAAAACCATCTATTACAGACCGAACCTCTGAAGGTTCGCCTTCGTCACTACAGGTGACTTGCGCACGGCTTCACAAATGATGTCAAAGTCTATTCTTTCTATCTTGCCAAGGTATTTCCATTCCGAAAATTTCGATATGTTCACTTCCTTAATCTCTGCACAATTGACATAGGAATCGTGCATCAGAAACGGATATCGAACCCTCTGCACCGGTATCTGTAACTGCACAATAGCCGGAGGCATAAACTTGTTAATCTCGGAGTTCATTATCACACCTCCATACACATTACCTGCATTGTCAAACCCGAGTACAATGAAATACTTATGTCTTGAAGTGTCTCCAGAATGCTTGGGCGTAATCCCATTGGATTCATCCATCTCAATACGATAAACATTACCCTTTTCGATGGAGGCATCTGCCAATTTCTTCAGTATTTCCGAAGACAAGAAATCAGAAAGAGCCATTACGCAAGTGCTTTACATAGTTCTTCCTGCTCAAGGATATAGCGTAAGGTACTTTCATCAGCCCCAGCAGCCAACGCTATGGAATAATCGTCCATAACTCTACGCCCGTTTCCGTTATACGCCTTTGCCCAAGCTGAATCGTGGGATTTGTCTTTCAATTGGGAAAAGGAGAGGTTGAGATTTTCGTCGATAGATTTATCCAGTTCCTCCTTTACAGACTGAGATATATAGTCCATATTCTCTGGACGTTTGGCAATAAGGACATTCGGCGCGTCTTCTCCTGCCTTCTCTACTGCCTTATTATAGATAGGAATCAATCCTGCACAGGCCGAGTTACGATCATTTTTCACCGCATTATACAGATTTGTAGGCACAGGACCATAATCCAACGCACAAAAGTCATCTGCAATGATACGAATTCCCCATTTTGCCAGAAACGCCTTATTTGCAAAATAAAGAATTTTAAAAAGATGATAGAAATCGACGCCTTTGGTCTTGTTCAGAACGTAAAGAACTACCTCTATCAATGTCTGCTGCTGAAACCCAGTCATAGTCATAAACTTAATTATCTGCAAAAATATGATTAATTTTTCAGACAGCAAAATTTGCGCTACACTTTGCATTTCAGCGATTTAACGACTAACAAATGTTACAACAAATGTTACAACAAATGTTAGACGCCCCCTTCCATCTGCTTCCGGATACTTTCCGACACATCATCAGTCAGATCATACATGAGCCGCGACGCGATGGATGAATATGCGCCGAACACGTAGCGGTTATTAATCTTCTTGTTGCTCTTCGAGGTCTTTGTTCCATGTCTCAAACGGCGCAAATCAAGAAAGCGCTCATAATCCGTATGAGCGAACGTAAGCTTTCCGTCCATATCGGCGCCGCCCGTCACGAAGATACTTCTGTCATTGGACAGCCTCCCGGTGCGGAAACGCACAGTACGCCCGACAGCAAAACTCTCTGGGTGCTTACCCGTAAACTCCCGTACAAATCATTCATATAATACCTGAAAAATCAAAATGAGTTTTATTTTGAATCGAATAATCAGTAAATTGCAAAAAAATATGGAAGACAAAGATTTATCTTCAACCGATTCTAAGAACTGGGGTGGTGCCCGCTCAGGTGCAGGACGCAAGGCAGTTCCTCACGGCAAGGCCTACAACTTTCGATCTACGCCGGAAGTAGACGAGATTCTTTCAGCTCTAGGCAGCAACAAATGCAAATTCATTAATGATGCCATTCTCTACTATTCGAAACTTCAGAAATAACTCTTTAAAAGCCCGGCCCGCCCATCTCCACTAACGACAGCGCCTTCCGGGAATTCCGGGAGGCGCTGCTTTCAATCATAATCCGGTCGGGACAGAAATGAATAATTGGCGACAACATAATAGCAACGGGCAGTTCCGATGTTCGGCGGAACTGCCCTTTTTGTAACATGAGGATTAATTAGTTTTGCAGAAATGATATTTCGGCGTAATTTCGCACTGACAAAATACAAAAGTGACTATGATTACACATTATGTTGGCAGGCCCGACAGCAACGAGGGAAGGAGTGAGGTGGAAATCAGGACTTATGATTTTCTGGATTCGCTTGGTATTCAATATGAAACGGTATGCCACGAGGCGGCATTCACCATGGAGCAGTGCCAGGAAATCGAGAAGACGCTCGGGGTTCCGATCTGCAAGAACCTTTTCCTCTGCAACCGCCAGCAAACTCAGTTCTACCTCCTGATGCTACCGGGAGACAAGCACTTCAAGACAAAATTCCTGTCTTCGGAACTCGGCTGCGCCAGGCTGTCATTCGCGGACGAAAGCAAAATGACAGAACTGCTCGGAATCCATCCGGGTTCGGTGTCGGTGATGGGACTTATCAATGACAAAGAACTGAAAGTCATGCTTGTCATTGACAATGACCTGATGAAATCAGAATATCTGGGGTGCCACCCGTGCATCAATACGGCAACATTGAAAATAAAGATGACGGACCTGCTGGAGAAGATAATTCCGGCAACGGGACATACATGTAAGATAGTGACTCTCAGAACTGAAGAATAATTCTGGAGTTATAGGGACACAGCGCCTGAAGCCTTCACTCCCATTGACTTCAATGCTGCTATCGAAAGAGGCAAGGCCAATGCGAATGAAATAATATCTGATATAGGCTGTGCAACAAGGAGTCCGTCAATGCCGGCCAGGCTTTCCAAAATGAAAAGCAGCGGAATGAAGAAGATGCCTTGGCGGGACATCGCCACGACTACTGCCGGGATGACGCGGCGGATGTTCTGCAGGTACATATTGGAAAGGACAATGATGCCGACCAGAGGGAACGCGGCACATTGCCACCTCAATGCCATTGACCCGTATCTAATGACTTCGGCGTCATCTGCACGGAATATCGACACGATTTCAGGTGCGAACAGTATTCCTGTCACGGCAAACACTACGCAGTATGCGGTCATCACTGAAGCGCTGAACCAGAATGCCTTACGGACCCTGTAATATTTTTCCGCACCGAAATTGAAGCCGCATACCGGCTGGAATCCCTGCCCGAAACCGATGAGGGCGGAGGATACGAAAATGATGACACGGTTCACGATAGAGAAGGCTGCAATGGCGGAGTCACCATAATTTCCTGCCAACTGGTTAAGACATATTGCC
The DNA here is from genome assembly GCA_000435075.1 of Bacteroides sp. CAG:770. GTDB lineage: Bacteria > Bacteroidota > Bacteroidia > Bacteroidales > UBA932 > Cryptobacteroides. The sequence goes on from FR890653.1 coordinate 107,108, forward strand.
GCAACGCAGCCCAGGCCCTGTCTTGCAAGTGACGGCAATCCGCCTGCCACGATTTCACGATACTGTGGCATTGATGGTCTGAAATTCCTCAAACGGATTTTGATTCCGCCCCGCATCCCTGTCATACTCAGCATGATAAAGAAACTGACCGCTTCCGAAATGGCGGTCGCAAGACCGGCTCCTGCAACACCCATATCCAGTGCAAAAATGAAAATCGGGTCGAGAATGACATTGAGGACGGCTCCTATCGAAATCCCTATCATTGACATGAACGCATTGCCCTGGAGCCTCATCTGGTTGTTCAGGACGAAGGTTCCGACGATGAACGGAGTTCCGAGGAGAATGTAGCGGAAGTAGCCGACTGCGGCAGGCATGATGGTTTCGGTGGCTCCGAGAAAGCGCAATATCGGGCGTGTGAACAGGAAGCCAAGAACCGCAAAGGCGCATCCTGTCAATATTGACGTATAGAATCCGCAGGCTGCCATTGTGCCGGCCCCTTCTGTGTTGCGCGAGCCCAATGCCCTGGAGATATAGTTCCCCGACCCGTGTCCGAAAAAGAATGAAACAGCCTGAACCAGAGCCATATATGAAAACACGATTCCAAGCGCAGCTGTGGATTGCGTGTCAATGTTACCCACGAAATAGGTATCGACCAGGCTGTATATGCTCGTGATGAGCATGCTGACGATGGACGGCATCGCGAACTCCCCTACCAGGTGCCCCACCGGCTTTGTCGTCATCTTTATATATTTTTCTTCTGTCTCGTTTTTCATACGGCAAAGTTACAACAAGTAAGCATAAAAAAATAAGTTGGTAAAGATTTGTGATGGATTTTCGAGGATAGATTCCTTTTCGAAGAAGGAGTGTACTGGACGTACACGACTGATGAAAAAAGGAATATAGACCGAAAAGACGAGCAAAGATTACCAAGTTATTTTTTAAGGATACTAAGTTCAAGCTTCTGCTCAAAAATTTCAGTTTCTTTCCAGTTTTTATTTGTATTTTCGCCATGGTTTGACAAGATAGTCATTGACAAGACAATGAAAATATTGGTTATTGAAGATGAAAACTCCCTGCGGGAACTGATTGCCCGGGCATTGCTGAAGGAGCAATATGTCGTGGAGGTTGCTTCGACGTATAACGAGGCGTGGGAGAAGCTGAACATGTTTTCCTACGATTGCGTCCTGCTGGACATAATGCTTCCTGACGGAAACGGACTGGATCTTCTCAAAACTTTCAAGGAGGAAGGAAAGGTGTTGAACGTCATCATCATTTCTGCGCGCAACTCATTGGAAGACAAGGTCGCAGGACTTGAAGAAGGGGCTGACGACTATCTTCCGAAGCCATTCCACACGGCAGAACTTCTGGCGAGAATCAAAAGCGTGACGAGAAGGAGCAGCGGGAACGGACGGAACGGGATTGCGTTCGGCAATGTCAGGCTGAATCCGGACAGCAGGATCGTGGAAGTCAACGGAAAGACATTGACCTTGGTGAAGAAAGAATACGATATCCTGCAGTATTTTCTGCTGCGGCCAGGGCATATGGTGGATAAGGCGGTCTTGGCTGAGGCCGTGTGGGGTGACGACATCTATCTGGCAGACAATTTCGATTTCATATACTCGCAGGTAAAGAATCTGCGCAAGAAACTTGAAGAAGCTGGCGCAAATATCGAAATCAAGTCGGTTTACGGATTCGGATACAAACTCATTTCTAAGGAAGGTCAATGAAACTGATTCACAATATTGCCGTACGGCTGTCCGTAGCATTGCTCCCGGTCATCGGACTCTGGGCCATGGTCTTCTATTTCGTCATCGTAGATGAAATCAATGATGAGGCTGACGACCTGCTGGAGAGTTATGCTGAGCAGCTGATGGTGAGGAAGTTGTCGGGGAAGGAATTGCCTGTTACCAACATCATGACGGACGGGCATTACAGCATTTCCCAGGTCACGGAGTCATATGCTGATTCCCAGGCCGGCCTGGAGTATTATGATTCCAATTTCTATATCAGCGAAACTGACGAAAATGAGCCGGCCAGATTTCTCAAGACCATTTTCAGAGACCGCGAAGGACGCTGTTTCGAACTCATTGTAGCAACTCCGACGTTCGAGAAAGACGACTTGATAGGCACCATTCTATGGTGGATACTGGCATTGTATCTAATTCTGCTTCTGACAGTTATCTTAATTGCACTTGTCGTGCTCCAGAAGAGCATGCGTCCTCTTTACAAGATTCTTGACTGGCTGAACGCCTATACTCCGGGCAAATCCCACAGCCGCCTGTCCATAGATACAGACATCCATGAATTCCGCCAGCTGGAGAAAGTCACTACAGAGGCGACAGACCGTTCCGACAAGGCTTTTGAAAAGCAGAAACAGTTCATCGGGAATGCGTCGCATGAGTTGCAGACACCGCTTGCCGTACTCGGAGGACGGATTGACTGGATGCTGGACAATGATTCTCTGGGAGAGGAAAGTGTGGGTGAACTTGTCCAGATGAAGCGTGAACTCGGCCATATCGTGAGACTCAACAAGACTCTTCTTCTGCTTACCAAGATTGACAATGACCAGTTCCCTGACCAGACTGATGTAAACCTTTCCTCTATGGTTCTGTCCCAGAAGGAGTTGTATGAGGAGATTTTCAGCAGCAAGAGAATCAGCTGTTCGGTACAGGTTCCGGATGAGCCGGTCATTATCAGGATGAATGAGACTCTTGCCTCGATTCTGGTCACTAACATCATCAAGAACGCGTTCGTGCACAGCCCTGAGGGCGGTACAGTAGCATTGACATTGACAGAAAACGAACTGGTCGTCGCGAACAGCGGGGTTTCTCCTTTGGATCAGAGCCGCATTTTCGACAGGTTCTATCAGGGCGCGAAGAAAGACGGTTCCACCGGGCTCGGACTGGCTCTTGCCAAGACTATTGCCGACAGAAACGGGCTCCGCCTTACCTATTCTTACGAGAATGGCATGCATCTTTTCCGCATCGGATTCTGATTTTTTCAGTTTTTTCCGTCCATTACAGATTCACTCCAGAATTGTACTATAACTTCGCAATACAAACAAAAGCTTATCATGTTGAAGAAGATTATTTTAGTTGTCATTTCGCTCGTTGCAGCCGGTGCGCTGGGCTATTACCTTGCGAATCTTGTACGTGACAGGGCCACCAGTCCCGAAGCGTTGCCGGAGAAGGTATTGACTTTTATCACGGAGCATTTTCAGAATGAGAGAATTGCTTTCGCCAAGGAGGACAGGGATTTGTTCAAGGTCACATACGAAATTGTGCTCACTGACGGAACCAAACTGGAATTCCGCCGCAACGGGGACTGGAAGGAGATAAAAAGGCACAGAATCAGCATTCCGGAAGGGATTGTCCCTGAGGAGGCTGCGGCCAAGGTCAAAGAACTCTATCCTAATTCTGTCATTACCAAGGCCGAATATGACGACAACGATCTGGAATTGGAACTGGACAACGGTCTGGAACTGAAATTCGGAAAGGAATATGAGCTGATAGGCCTTGAGCGCTAAAGACTGTGACAATCACTGGATAACACAGGTTTTGCAAGAAACCTCAAAGGAAGTAATCCTTAAAAAATAACTTGGGAATCTTTGCGAGTCTTTTCGGTCTATATTCATGCCTCATCAGTCGTGTGCGTCCAGCACACTCCTTCTTCTAAAAGGAATCTATCCTCGAAAATCCTTCACAAATCTCTACCAAATTATTTTTTAACGCTTACTAAGTCTGAATAATTTCAAAACTCAAATAAACTATATTACAATGAAACATTTGTTTATTACAGCAATGTGCATCAGTATGATAGCACTTGCAGGCTGCAATAAAGCCTCGGCAGACAATTATACTGAAAATGCTAAAGCAAAAGCAGAACTGGCGGCACGCTACCCTGATGCAGTAAATGTAAACTGGGTGTCAAAGAATGGTTATTCCATCGCCAAGTTCAACAGACTTGCAACTCGCGCCCACAAGTCCGAATATGATTTTTCCGTATGGTTCACCCGCTCCGGAGATTGGTGCATGACTGAGAGTGAGGTCACCTATGATGCGCTTCCTCTGGCAGTGAGGACGGCATTTGAGGCAAGCGAGTACGCAGGATGGAAGATTGATGACATTGACAAGATCGAGAGAATCGGCATGGAGACCTTCTATGTCATTGAAGTTGAGACCAAAGCCGGCAACATTGAAAAGGAGGCTGAACTTTATTATTCGGCTGACGGTGTGCTCATCAAGGTAACCTCAGGCTATGATTCCGACTATGATTATGAAGATTATCTTCCTTCTGACATCCAGTCCGCGCTCGAGAGTTTCATCAATGACAGGTATCCTGGTGCGGTAATCGTGGATTCAGAATATGATGACGGAGAGATCGAGGTGGAGATTATCCACAATGGACGTGGCAAGGACGTGTATTTCAGCATGAACAATGAGTGGCTGCGCACCGAGTGGGATGTCCGCAAGAGCGAACTTCCGGCCGTCGTAATGGCTCAGGTCAATGTCAAGTACCCTTCTTGGAAGATCGATGATGCAGAGTACGTGGAGACTCCTTCCGGCGAGTGGTTCGTAATCGAACTGGAGAAGGGTGAGTCTGAGGTGAAAATCAGGATTACTGCCGACGGCGTCATCCTGTAGCGTGGCAGGCAGACGTCAAGTATGGTCGGAGTCCGGCGAGGCTCGAGGATGGCACATCGTGGTCCAGCGGTGCCGGACGGCGCCACAGTAGGTCATGTAAATTATTGATAATCAAGTACATTTTTAGCGAGGCGTGGAATCTCGGCCATTTTTTAGCCGGTGTTCCACGCTCAATCATATAAACACCTGACAATCAACCAATTTCCAAAACAGATGTGGCACCGTCCCGACGAAACGGGCAAGCGTCTGCATAGCAGCCATGTCTTGAAAGACGTGTCAATAAGAAATATCAAAGATGAAAACAAAGGTGTCACGAGAGAATCGCTGGCAGTTTCCTCAATTCAGGTGGCATTTGGAGACAAAAACCTGACCCTCTTGGCAGGCTGGCATTTCCGGAAGACAGACGCAACTCACTAAAGGACAGGATTTTACGGTTATTCTCAGAAGAATAAAGGCTGTCAAGACC
>FR890653.1:112228-113936 GCA_000435075.1 Bacteroides sp. CAG:770
ATCTTCGAAAGAATAAAGGCTGTCAAGACCCCGTTTCAAAGGCACCTCTTGGCAGGGGCTAAGAATCATAACACACAGTGTATCAATAATATAACCACTTACATCAATGTCAAGAGGGTTGATTTGAAGAGCATTTATTATCTTTGCATATGGGAATGCTGGCCAGAAGTGACGCTTACCATCGTCCCGACTAAAAAAATATCCGGCCACGGAAACAACCCGCGACCGGACTATATTTTAATCCAGAACTAGTCTGACAGAATAAGCTTCACGGTAAGGAGCATAACCCCAGACAGTAAAGAAATCTATCTCATCATAAGTATCCTCATCGAAAGTGACACCCAACATGGCATGATTGGCATGATTTGGATATTGGCCAGCGTCCTCTCCGGAATATTTGCTGGCACTCCACCAATAACCATACTCTAAACGGTCATAGAACTTGCCCTTGAGATCACGGGTCCCAGGATAAAGGGCAATCATACCTGAACGCTTAAGATAAGAGGAACCTGCCGCACCAAAAGTCTTCTGGCCACCTAGAAACTCATAATATGTACCCCATTCATCAACAGACGGGACATGACTTCCCTCAGGAGCGAGACCACGAGAATCAGTTACCGCATACCAATTGTAGAGAACTCCATACTTCTTAATATACTTCAATGCAGTCTCACTTGCATCATTGGCATCAGCATAATCCGAAATACAGCATGCACCAGCAGTCGTCGCAGCCCAATCCGCAGCCGAAAGATTGGTTGGAATAGGAGTACCGTCGACGTAGGACTTAGTGGAAAGATTACCCCGCATCCAATACTGTGTTCCTACCTTAACTAACGGATATTTTGTTCCAGCATTGTCAGACAGCACAAATTGCTCAAGTTCAGCATCATTGATGACAGAATAAGCTACCGCTTCAGGAAAAATCTGATTATCAATGATAAAGAGTTCTTTCAACGCATCCTTGGTCCCCGCGGAATAGGTGTAAGACTCACCATTCCAAACTAAAGTTCCACCATTATCGGCAACAAATCCTGAAGCATAATCAATGACGCCTCCGTTCACCGGATAAACTACTGTTGCACGAGCCTTGTTCGAATAGTCAGGCACATACTCATTGCAAATGCGTGCTACCGTTTTGTCACCAGCCTTCACATCATAAACAAGGCTATTAGCCTGGCCTTCAGCGGAATCAGAGTTTGAAAAATCAGGAACAGACAAACGGATAGCCTGTGGAGCAGCCGACTGTGTCACAGAGACAGACCTGGAAAGTTCACCCGAGATGACATTGACAATGAAACTACGAGACTCGATTGTATTGTTTGGAGAAACTGCAAGTTCCAGAGCGGTCTCTTTTTTCTGGGCCACACACCACTCTGACACAGAAGGATTTGAGAATGAAAAATCCCAGTCTCCATGATTCGTCATGACATTGACAACGATAGTTTCACCCGTAAAACCGACTTCAAATGATTCTGGAGATACGTTCAATTCAGGATCAGGAGCATTTTCTTTGCATGACGACAATGGAAACATCATGCCGGCACACGCAAGTAGCGTGCAGAACTTTTGGAAATAAATCATATGTTTAAAGGATTAAAGTTCGTTTCTTAAGATATCTTGGATGGTCGTGTGTATGATAATATGTATTACTCCTCTGCAATTTAGATAATTTCACAACAAAAACAAAGGTGTCACGAGAGAATCGCTG
>FR890654.1 GCA_000435075.1 Bacteroides sp. CAG:770
TAACTCGTTTTTATGAGTCAACCTTTTTCAGTATAATACACTGTTACTCACTTTTGTCCGTGAAAAGACCGGTTTTTACGGACAAACTGTATTTTTTTTTGGTCGGTTTTGGCCGTGGAAAGGCCGACTTTTCGGACAACCTCCTCCGTGACCCGAAGAGTGAACGAGAATGTTCGGAAGTGCGTATGTTCCAGTCACGCAAGGACTTTTGAAACATTCTGGCGGATACAGACGCATTGGTCCCGCCTGAATAACATAGGCGGGACCGCACTTATGATGGTGTGAGAGGTTGGAAAACGAAAGTAGGAAGAAAACTAAGCAGTTTCCTTCCTACTCGATTGGTGAACCGAATCTTATCTTACACGTATTGACCTTCCGATGCGGAGAGTCGTTCTCGTCGTGATACCGTTCAGAGCACAGAGCTTGCTCACAGTGGTATGATACTTTCTGGCAATAGAACCAAGTGTATCACCGGAGCGGATCTTGTAATACTGTGCCTTGGCAAGCTCGGCGGCACGCGCCGCAGCCTCCTTCTCACGGAGTTCCTGCTCCGCCGCACGGGCGGCATACATGGTCGAGTCCTCTTTCATGATGAGATAATCCTCCTCATCATCGGTAGGGAAGTACTTGCTGCCGGCATTCAGGAACCTCTTTTTCAGGATGAAAAGACGATGACGCAGAGTGCCGGACTCGAAGTCAATGATCCACTGCGGGTCGAAAGCGAAACCGCAGTACCTTGTCTCGAAATGGAGATGTGCGCCGGTAGATCTGCCGGTAGAACCGCCGAGACCTATCTGCTGACCTGCCGAAACCCAGTCACCGACATTGACAAGACGCTTCGAAAGATGGGCGTAGAAAGTCTCGAGCCCGTTCTCGTGACGAATGACGACAAGATTACCGAAACCCTTGTAATACCTTGACATTCTTACCTTTCCTGAGAAGGCGGCAACTACCGGAGTGCCTGTCTTCAGAGGTAGATCGACACCATTGTGCCTGCGTCCGCGACGATATCCGAAAGGAGAATAGACCTTTGTCTGATAAGGACAATGATACCCGCCGAGCGAGTCCACCAGCCACAATGAAATATCATCCTGAAGGTCCTTGACATCCATTCTGTACGGATTCGGAGAAACATCATCCCAATAAGTGTTGTATATCTCCGACTGGAGCGATGCGGAAGGATCCTTGTAATACTTCCATGTAAAATTCTCCAGCAGCAGAATCTTGACGGCGGGGTTTCCCGTATCAAGAGTGTCAATAGGAGTCGCTGAACTCGGGTCCAGCGATTTGATCGGCTGCAGGGCAGGACGCGGAACCAGAATCGAAGCTCTGCTCTTGCTTATCAATGTATCTTGTTGTTGTGCTTGTGCCCGGACGGAGCCCAAGGCAAGAAGACACACAAGGGAAAGGGTTAAGGTTTTTATAGTCATCGTCATTAAACTTATGTGCTCAAGTTTCGCAAGTGCGGGATACCGCTTATATTCAGCGGGTTTGACAACTTGCGAAACTCGAATTATGTGTGCCGGATTCCTATTCTGCTCCGAATCCGGCTCTGAGAATTTCTTTAACTTCAGCAACTTTGGCGTCAAGAACCTCCTTGGAAGTAGCTTCGCAGATGAATCTGAGATAAGGCTCTGTGTTGGAAGGTCTTACATTGAACCACCAGTCGGGGAACTCGACTCTGTAACCGTCGAAGTCCATGAATGCGGTAGGCTTCTCCTGACTCTCGAAATGAGCCTTGATGGCCTCCATGGCACCCTGCTTGTCCTCAATGCGGAAGTTGATTTCGCCTGAATTCTGGTAACGGGAAATCTTGCTGATAAGCTCGCTGAAAGAAACGCCCTTCTTCTTCATGTCCGCGAGGACGCGGAGAACGAGGATAGATGCGAGAAGACCGCTGTCAGAGTAGAAGAAGTCGCGGAAATAATAGTGTCCTGCGAGTTCTCCGCCCCATACTCCGTCAAGTTCGCGCAGCTTGCGTGCGGCATTGGCCCTGCCGACTTTCCAAGTGAACATCTTGGCACCCATAGGCTCGAGATACTCTCCGACAGCCTTTGAACTTCTGATATCCTGAATTACGATGCCCGGCTCGTGCCTTTCGTCGATGAAATAGTGGCCCAGAACTGCAATCATGAGGTCTGGCGATACGAAGTTGCCCTTCTCATCCACGAACATAACGCGGTCAGCATCACCGTCATAGATGACACCTACATCTGCTCCTGTCTTTTTCACGAGCTCTTCCAATGCTACTACGTTCTTATGAACCAGCGGGTTAGGCTCATGATTCGGGAATGTTCCATCCATCTCATCGAAGATGTAGTCGTGGTCTGCCCCGAAAATCTCCTTGGCATAGAGGGAACTCATGCCGTTGGACAGGTCGAATGCGAGTTTGAGGTTGCTGTAGTCGCCCTTGTATTTGAGCAGGAAATCGAGATAGTCCTTGTGGATGTCCTTCAGGAAAACTTTTCCTGGGGTGGCCGCTACAGGAGTCGGTTTGCCGGCATTGATCCAAGCCTCGATCTGTCCGAGTCCGGTATCGTATCCGACCGGCAGGGCGTTCTCGCAGGAGACCTTCATTCCGTTGTACTCCTTCGGGTTGTGGGACGCTGTAATCTGGACTGAAGCCTTGAAGCCGTAGTTCGCGGTTCCGAAATAAACCATCGGGGTAGTGCTGAGGCCGATGTCATAGACGTCAGCACCTGCGTCGGTGATGCCTTTGAGCAGATACTCGTGGATCTCGTCAGAAGAAACACGGCAGTCCCTTCCTACGAGGACCTTGTCTGTCTTTAGAAGTTCAGGAATGAAATATCCTACTTTGTAGGCTGTATTTTTATCAAAATCCACGTTGTATATGCCGCGGATGTCATAAGCGTGAAATGCTCCCATAACTATTTTATTTTAGTGTTGTAATGTGTAGAAACCTTGCCTTTGGCAATATTCTGTAACTTTCTGGTAATCATCTTTTTGCGAATAGGTGCAATGTTGTCCGTAAACAGGTTGCCTACTAGATGCGACATCTCGTGCTGGACCATTCTGCAGGCGAATTTGTCGAACTTCTCGGTTACCTTCTCGCCGTTCTCATTGTAATATTCCACTGTCATTGACGCAGGCCTGCTCACCTCGCAGTAAATTCCGGGGATACTCAGGCAGCCTTCGGAATAGACCGTTTCCTTCTCGCTTTCCTCAATGATGACAGGGTTCAGCATCGTGCGTTTGAAGTCCTTCAGATAGTCATAGACGTCAGTCATGCCTGTTCCGTCGACTATCAATGCCCTTTTGCTGACGCCGATCTGAGGGGCGGCGAGTCCGCATCCGTCAGAATGCTTGAGGGTGTCCTTCAGGTCCTGCACCAATGCAGCAATGCCTTCCTTGTCGTTCAGGTCAACGTCTTGAGCTTTGGCTCTGAGCACTTCAGAGCCATATAAATAAATAGGTTGTATCATTTCTGTATATCTTATTTTCTTCTTTTCCTACCGGATGCTTTCCTGGACAGGGTCTCGGGAACCGGCACGGACAAATTTTCAAAAGATGTGCCACCTGCAGAAGGTCCGTTGGTGCGGTCAAGGTATGACTGCAGGATGATGGCGGCGCTGATTTTATCCACGGATGCCTTGTCTTTGCGCTCGGAAGCCTTCATTCCGCCGTCAATCATCGCCCTGTGAGCCAATACTGACGTAAATCTCTCATCTTCAAGCGATACCGGAATGTCAGGAAATGCCTTTGCGAGTTGTTTCAGGAAAACAGAAACGTCTGCGGCAGCTTCCGAAGGTTGCCCGTTCATGTTTATAGGATAGCCGACCACAAACCGTACAATGGTCTCTTGCTTGGAATAATTTTGCAGATATTCTATTATCTTTGCACTTTGTACAGTTTCCAAGGCGGATGCGAATATGCGGAGGGGGTCGCTTACAGCCACACCGATTCTTTTTCTTCCGTAATCTATTCCTATAATTCTGTCCATAATTGTGCAAAGTTAGCAAAAATTGTAATACACTGAATAAAATCGGATAATCAATGCCGTCTCAGAAGCAGCCAAAAGGACCGAAGGTCAAGAATTTCAGGATATCTCTCGTGGATGACATGACGCACAAACAGTTGTGGGTCATAAAGTTTACGCGTACATCCCTGTTCCTGCTCGTCATTTCCGTCGTAACGGTGATAATGGCAGTATCATATTCATTGATAGCATATACTCCGTTGAGGACATTCATCCCGGGCTATCCTGACGGCCATACGAAGAGGGCTGCAATCACTAATGCCATCCGCATCGACTCTCTCCGCAATGTGATTTATACCTGGGAGTTCTACACTGAGAATCTCAAGAGAGTGATGGAGGGGGCGGATCCTGTTGCCATTGACAGTATCATCAGGAACACTTCTGCTCCCATGACGTCGGCAGATGAGCGCAAAAAACTGGATGAGAGGGACTCTTTGCTCAGAGAGACTGTTCGTCAGGAGGAGAGGTTCGGTCTTGTCCAGGGTCGTGAAAGAAAGCTTCCTATCGAGGGTGTCCATTTCTTTACACCGCTGAAAGGTGTTGTGTCTCAAGGATATGACCCTCTTGTGCATCCTTACATTGACATAACCGCTCCTGCGAATTCGGTGGTGATGTCGGTTCTGGACGGAACGGTGATTGGTGCGGGCTGGAGCGATGACTCCGGCTATACGATCCAGATCCAACATTCGAATGACATTGTGTCCATATACAAACATAACCAGAAACTTCTAAAACGGACGGGAGACAAGGTTTCAGCCGGCTCACCGGTTGCCCTGGTCGGCAATACGGGGGCACTCACCACAGGTGACCACCTTCATTTCGAACTTTGGTACAGGGGCGAGGCCGTGGATCCTACTAAATACATAAAATTCTGATGAGATTGAGACATATCGCAGTTCTTGGATCGACAGGTTCCATAGGACGTCAGGCATTGGACGTGGTAAGGCAGCATCCGGACAAGTTCCAGGTGGATCTGCTCACGGCCAACAATAATTCGCAAAGGCTTATCGAGCAGGCACTTGAGTTTCGTCCTGCCGCGGTCGTAATCTGCAATGAAGAGAAATATCAGGAGGTGGCGGACGCACTCCAGCCGCATGATATCAATGTCTTTGCGGGCATGGATTCGGTCTGTGCGCTGGCGGCGGCCACTGACATTGACATAGTCCTTACTGCGCTTGTCGGCTTCAGCGGTCTCAGACCGACGGTGGCAGCGATCAAGGCAGGGAAGATTATAGCGTTGGCAAACAAGGAGACGCTGGTGGCCGGAGGCAGTGTCATCATGGCTCTCGCCAAGAAGTACCATGCGCCGATTCTGCCTGTGGATTCTGAACATTCGGCTATTTTCCAGTGCCTTCTTGGGGCCGGGGACAATCCTCTTACGCGTATCCACCTGACTGCATCCGGCGGACCGTTCAGGACATGGGACAAGGACAGGATCGCTAAGGCGACCAGGGTCGAGGCTCTCCATCATCCGCAGTGGACCATGGGCGCTAAGATTACCATCGACTCGGCTACGATGATGAACAAGGGCTTCGAGATGATAGAGGCAAAGTGGCTCTTCGACACCGAGCCGGACAAGATCAATGTCGTCGTGCATCCTCAGTCGATTATCCATTCGATGGTGGAATTCGCTGACGGGGCCGTGATTGCGCAGATGGGGCATCCTGATATGCGCGAGCCGATCCAGCTGGCGCTCAGTTTCCCGGAAAGGCTGACATTGACAAACAAGAAACTGGATTTCACCGAACTTGGTGCCCTTACTTTCGAGAAGCCGGATATGGACAGGTTCCCTTGCCTTGGGCTGGCGTTCGAGGCCATCAGGCGTGGCGGAAACATCCCTTGCGCCATGAATGCGGCAAATGAGGCTGCCGTGGCGGCATTCCTGCAGGGTCGTATCCGTATCTATGACATCCCGGAGGTGATTTCCAAGTGTATGTCAGGCGCGGAATTTGTGGCGACGCCGACTTTGGACGATATCTTTGCCACAAACGATGAGATTTATCGCAGAGCGGCGGAGATGTGTGTTGAAAAAAGCATTTAGTGTATGGCGATTTTGATGAAAGTTATTCAGGTCATCCTTGCCCTGTCTATACTCATAACTATCCATGAATTCGGGCATTTCTTTTTTGCCAGGATTTTCGGAATTAAGGTGGATAAGTTCTTTCTCTTCTTCGATGCGGGAGACGTGAAACTGTTCAGCACGAAGACGACGCGCTGGTTTACGAAGCTGTTTCCGAAGATGAAAGACATTGATACTGAATATGGTATCGGTTGGCTTCCGTTCGGCGGATATTGCAAGATCAACGGCATGATCGACGAGTCCATGGACATTGACAGTCTCAAACATGAGCCCAAGCCATGGGAATTCCGTTCGAAACCCGCATGGCAGCGCGGTCTGGTCATGGTCGGCGGAGTGCTGTTCAACTTCATTTTTGCCATCTGCATATATATAGGTATGCTGGCGGTGAACGGAAACTCCTATTTCAGCAACGAGGACAGCCGGATTTATGTCAATGACCTTGCGTATGAGATGGGTTTCAGGACCGGTGACAGGATTCTGAAGTTCGATGACTATGTCCCTGAAGATTTCACGATGCTCCAGGCGGACCTTGCAAGGCGCTCCGTGAAGACGGCGACTGTGCTGAGAGACAAGGATACCGTGCTGCTCTATATCGACAGGAGCATGATCGGCGAGGTCCTGAATTCTCCCGGAATGTTCAGCCTGGCTGTGCCGTTCCAGGTCGATTCCCTCGCTCCGGGTTCTGTCAATGTCGCACTGAGGCACGGGGACAGGGTGATTGCGATCGACTCCACTAAGGTTTCGTACGTGCATGACGCGTGGGAAGCGCTTAAGGCCAATGCCGGGAAGGATGTGACTGCTTCTGTCGTCAGAGGCGCTGATACCCTGGATGTTCCGGTCAAGGTGGACACGGCGGGAAGGATAGGAGTCGTGCTCCAGATACCTGGACTGCAGAAGCGTACATATACATTTGCTCAGGCGATTCCGGCAGGAATCAAATACACGTGGGACATGGTGGCAGGCTATACCCGTGACATCAAGCTCGTTGCGACGCCGAGCACCGGTGCCTACAAGTCTGTCGGCAGTTTCATTGCCATCGGTCAGGTCTTCCCCTCAGTATGGAACTGGACGATATTCCTGAACCTGCTGGCGCTGCTGTCCATCATGCTGGGAGTCATGAACCTGATTCCGATTCCGGGACTGGACGGCGGACATCTGCTGTTCATTATTGTGGAGATGGTCACAGGATGCAAGCCGGGAGACAAGTTCCTGATAGTCATGCAGATGATTGGTATGCTGATACTGCTTGCAATTATGGTGCTCGCATTTGGAAATGATATATTCAGATTACTAAGATAAAACAATGATATTATGAGAACGAAAATTTCATGGCAGCCCCTTCTGGCTGTATTCGTAATTGCTGTCATGGCAGTTTCCTGCAAGGGTTCGGACAAGCCTTTGCTCCCTAATATCAGCGGCAAGGCCGGTGAAGTTATTGTCGTAATGGACAAAGACAACTGGGACGGGAACCTCGGGAGTGTCACCCGTGACCTTCTGACTGCGGATTATCCGTTTCTTCCGCAGCGCGAACCGCTTTTTTCTGTTGTCAATGTCCCGCCGACAGGGTTTGCGGACTTGTTCAAGATTCACAGGAATATCCTTATCTATAATGTATCTGCGGACGTACGCAAGGCCGGTGTGATTTATCGCAATGACCAGTGGGCCTATCCTCAGTGCGTCATTCAGATTTCGGCTCCGTCTGCCGATTCTGCGGCTACTCTTCTGAAGGAGAACGGCGAGAGGGTTGTCAATGCCATCGAGCAGGCTGAGAGGGACAGAATCATTGAAAATTCCAAGAGATACGAGGCTGCGGAAATCGCTCCTGTCGTGAAGGCGATGACAGGCGGTGCCCCTCATTTCCCGACCGGCTACAGGGTCAGGAAGAAGACGGACGATTTCATCTGGATTTCTGATGACAAGCAGTACACTACGCAGGGCGTGTTCGTTTACAAGTATCCTGCTTCCGAGAATGAGAATTTTACGGAGCAGAACATTATCGCGCACAGAAATAAGTTCCTGAAGGAGAATGTGCCGGGTATGTTTGACAATACCTATATGATTACCAATGAAATAGCTGCTCCTGAGACTAAGTTTGTCCGTTTCAGGGGACGTCAGTTCGCCGAGACCCGCGGGTTGTGGGAGGTGTTCGGTGATTTCATGGGCGGTCCTTTCGTTTCACATTCCTTCTATAGCCGTGACGGAAAGGATATCATCGTTCTCGACGGCTTCGTGTATGCTCCGAAGTATGACAAGAGGCAGTATCTCAGACAGGTCGAGGCGATTCTGTATTCTTTCGAGTGGCCTGACGACGAGGTTGAGGCGAAGGAAAAGTAGTCTCCGGGTCATAGATTTTTCCGTTTTTTCGCAGGGGACGGTCCGGATTTCCGGTTTCGAAGCGTTAAAGTGTTTGGTATCAGGATGTTAAACATGTTTACTATGTGTTTTAGAGGGATTGAGGATGTTTGTTTTGTGTCGATGGTACGTAGTTTTTGAAATGTTTAAGTGAAAAAAATCCGGAAAAAGGATAAAAATATTTTGAGGTCAAGAAAATATTACATACCTTTGCAATCCCTTAAAATTTCATATCGAGATTGAGAGGTTAGTTCGGTGGGTTCGTATAACGGTTAGTACTCGAGATTTTCATTCTCGCAATAGGAGTTCGATTCTCCTACCCACTACTAAATATTAAAAAATAAAAACAATGGCAAATAACGCATCTGCAGAAAAGTGCATTCGCCAGAGCGAAAGGCACAGATTGCATAATAGGTATTATGCAAAGACCACAAGGAATGCTATCCGTGCGATCAGAAACACGAAAGACAAGGCAGCTGCTGAAGCAAATGCTCCTAAAGTCTATGCAATGATTGACAAGCTTGCTAAGGTAGGAATTATCCATAAGAACAAGGCAGCCAATCTTAAGAGCGGTCTCGCACTTTACATTAACAAACTTGCTTAAGTAAAGCGCACATAAGGTCAGCGGGATGTAGCGCAGTTGGCTAGCGCACTACGTTCGGGACGTAGGGGTCGTGCGTTCGAGTCGCATCATCCCGACTTGCAATAGAGAAGTTCAGTAATGAGCTTCTTTTTTTGTTTTATAGGGCCTGAAGTATCCTATAGGACAAATATTTCTACTTTTCTCTTGTAATCGCAGCAATATCAGTTATATTTGCAGTTTTCAAAGCAAGGAGAGACTAATAAGTAACTCAAGTTTCGCAAGAGCGAAACCCCGCTTTTGGAGCCCGTCAGGGCGAGGGTAAGTCCTTTCCCCGAGGGGAGGGATTTAGGGTGGGGGTAACGTGCACAAACGAAGTGCGTGGGCCTTACAGGCTTCGTACGGGAGAGGAACCTCATATTTGCACGAAAACTCGCCATGTCAGATAACTTGAGGAACTTGAACAAGTAAGTAGTATGAAGAAGTTTACCGCATTGCTGGCAGCTGCCGTCGGAATGATGGCTGCTGTCACAGTTACTGCACAGGAAGGAGTAAAACCTGTCAGTATTTATCAGGCCCCGGTCAATGTTCTGCAGTCTGCAGGCAACGGGCGATGCCGATTCGTCGATTTGTGGTCAGTGAGAGTCAATATAGTTGACTTTCTGGCAACGATACCGAATATCGGCGCCGAAGTTGACCTTTCAAGGTCACCATATAACAGAGTGTCATTTGGCGTGGACGCCAGATGCAGATGGAATTTCAGACGTACCCCGACCAGTTATCTGCTGAATGTCATGGCGGTCAAGCCTGAACTCAAATACTGGTGGCGCGGTAATTCCGCATCCAGAATCGCATGGTATGGCGGTTTGTACGCAGAAGGCGGCAAATACAAATACAAGTTTGGAAGAACCAGGGACGGAAGGAACGGCTATATGTACGGTGCCGGAATCTCTGCAGGATTTGCCCGCCCTCTTTACCAGTACCGTAGGGCAGCATTGGACCTGGAAGTCGGACTCTCGGCAGGATTCCTCTCTACGAAGTATGACGCATACGATTTTGAGGAGGGCAGTTACCACGTGATCCAGGACAAATCTGAAGACTGGCATGTGCTCCCGTATCCTGTGGCATCCCAGCTCAGGGTAGCATTCGTGCTCAGGTCAATGTCAGTGAATGACAAATATCGTAAAGTCAGTGAAAGAAAACTCATCCGTCGTCAGGAAAGACGCATGAAAGACTAAAAATCTGCGATTATGAAACGCAAGTATTCGAAAACCCTTTTATTGTCGGCAGTAATTGCGGCAATATCTCTGCTGCGTGCAGAAAACGCTTCAGCCCAGCTTCTGGCGGTCAAGGCCAATGCTGCTATGTATGCCGTTATGACACCTAACCTTTCATTCGAAATGGTTACAGGTGAACGTACCAGTGTGGATTTCTCCATCTTCGGACATGCGAAGCCATACGGAAAAGACTCGAGGATGATAGGTCTCCAGCCACAGTTCAAGTATTGGTTTGCGGGACGACCTCTGGTCAGAGAATATGTAGGAGTCATGGCTCTTGCCCTGGCTTATGATTCGACCTGGAAAAATGTCACTTATGAGGGCAATGCCGCAGCTGTCGGTATCACAGCCGGATACGTGCTGCCTCTTGGCAAACGTTGGGATGTGGAATTCTCCGGCGGTATCGGAGTTCTTGCCCACCATCACAGGTCCTATGACAAGGAGACCATCTCTCCAAGCAGACTTGAAACCCTCGGATGCGGCCCTATTGGGTGGCGCATCGTACCTGTCAATCTCGGTATAAAATTCATTTACATAATACGATGAGAAGGATATTGACAATCCTCACGTTACTGCTTCTCGGTTCTGCAGCATTGACAGCGCAGGACAGGAAACTCGTGACCGGACGAATTCTCGACATGGCGACGGACTTGCCTATTGACTTGTCGCAGGTCGAAGTCGTGGTCTATAGTTTCAATACGATAGCGGAGGCGGAAGACGTGAAGAAACAGATGGATGAAGATGCTAATGCAGTCATCCTTCCGGAAGCCGTCACCTATCCTGATCAGAACGGCTACTACCAGATATATGTTGCCTCTACAGGTGCCCTTGTGTTCAAGGCGGATATGCAGGACGCTGTAGTTGAGCATGTTGACAACAGACTTGAAATAGATGTAAAACTTTCTCTCGGTAACAGGATCCGCAATTCTCTGATTTCCGCCAAGCGCGAGAATATCGGCGTGATGGAACCGGAATCTGACATTGACGGGAACTGGCTGAAGGCGAGAAGCACTATCTCCCTGCCGGAGTTCGCGGGAAAGGCCAATGCCAGACTGATCATCCAGCCGTTCCTTGTGGACTGCGAATCCAAGGATACGCTGCGCTTTCTCAGGCCTCTGGTCATGGACGGAAAAGAGTATGTCCTGACGCAGCTGAGAAGGAAGAATTACGACCCGGCTCTCGATACGCTGAATACGTACAGACTTAAAGATGCTAACCTTTCTGCCCGTGAGACCATGATTCCGTGGGCTGACACGATTTTTCTGGAGCATCCGGAGAGGAGTTATCAGGTCAATGGTATAATTCATTTCGAGGACTATCTCGGGGTTTACAAGAACAATGATTATTATCTGACCTCTTCCAGAATCCGCAGACCGATGCGTTTCCTGGAGTGCCCTGCCGGTCCGTTCTGGCTGGACCCGAACCTGTATAAGGAGCATCCGAAGAGGGAACGCCACAATACTGTCGGCAAGATGTCCCTGCAGTTCACCATCGGAAAGGCGGAAATTGCCGCTACGGATACCGCCGGCTGGAGGCAGATAGAGACATTGAAAAAGACATTGACGGATATTGTCAATGACGAAGGGGCGGTGCTGAAGGAATTCCATATCACCGGAACCGCTTCGCCTGACGGTCCGTACTCGACAAACAGGAAGCTGGCTCAGAAACGTATGCAATATGCTATGGATCACATCGCTTCGGTGCTTCCACAGGCGATCCGCGATCGTGTTTACATGACCACCAAGGCCAATGTCGCTTCGTGGTCCGAGGTTGCGGATATTCTGGAGCAGGACTCGTTTGCCGCCGAGGCGGAAGAGGTGAGGAGGATTGTCAATGATAATCCTGGCCGCCAGGACCGCCAGTGGGTGCTTATCCGTAAGCTGCCTTATTACAGGACTGTCATTACTGAGCGCCTGCCGAGACTGAGAAATGTCCAGTATCTCCAGATCCAGGAGGTTTATCGTGAGCTTACTCCGGATGAAATCATGGACCGCTATATGAATGACGAGGATTACAGGAGCGGCAAGAAGGAGTTTGCCCTTTATGAGTTCTGGAATCTGTTCAATATGGTAAAGGACAAGGATGAACTGTATGCGCTTTACAAGCGTGCCTATGACAAGTCGATAGAGGAGAATGGCCGTCCGTGGGTGCTTGCCGCCTGCAATCTGGCCGCCGCTGACATTGAGCGCGGTATCATTGACACGACTCTTCTCAATCCTTTCATTGACCTTTCTACTCATGGTGTCAATGTCAAGTTGAGGAATACTTATGGCGATGGTTATACCATCGTGAATCCGGCACCTGTCGTTGCGAACCAGATGATGATGAGGGCGAAGTCTTATGATTTCAGGCGTGCGTCCCAGCTCTGCCGACTGCTCAACAATGGCGCAGGTGAGGAGTATTCGTCCATCAAGGCTTATGTGATGTGCCTTGGAGGATATTATAAAGGGGGTGATACTCCTGAACAGCGTGCATGGGCGAAGAACAATCTGGAGACCATCATGCAGACGACATCGCTGAACAGGGTGATTGCAAATCTTGCCCTGGATACCAAGCATAATGATGCCATTGCGGAGAGCGCTATGGCGGAACTTCCTGAAGATGAGGCCCTTACGGATTATCTTTGGGCTGTGATTTATGGCAGGAAGGCCGGACGTTCGGCTGATGTCATGGATGATATCGCAAGTGAGGACTATCTGGTGTCCTGCTTCAGGAAAGACAAGTCTTACATTGATATTGCCGCCGGTGACGGTGATATCGTGGAGGATACATATAAGAATGCTAAAGCTCGTTATGACGAGGAAATCAACGGGAAACAGTTATGAAAATGATTACTAAATATATTATTGCCGCTGCCGGACTTCTGCTTGCTTCCGGCGTGGCTATTGCCGGTCAGTCCGACACGACTGAGTTCAATGCTCTGGACTATAGTATGCAGAAGCGTTATCGTCCTAAGGACGAGCCGTTTGCGAGACATGCATTTTTCTATTTGCAGGCCGGTACGGAGCAGTATATACGCAGGTCCCATTCTTCTTTCGGATGGGGTCCCGTGGCCAGGGAGCAGATCGGTATGAGGGTCAGCAAGTACAGCAGTGTGGCTGTGGGTATCTCTGCCGGTACTCTCCGCAGGAATTATGATGCGAGGAGAGCTTATCGTGGAGGTGCCGAGATTATGCATTATTTCGACTTGACTTCCTTCATCGGCGGCTACAGGGAGGACAGGGCTTTGTCTCTCTATACCGTGGAGGCTCTCGGTTATTACCGGTCCAGATGCAGCGGTCTGAACAGCCGTGCGTTCAGTGCCCGTGGCGGCATTGTCCTTTCCCTTAACATCGGAGGTAACTGGAATATCAACATTGAACCATACGCAAATATCTATACTGATGGCATTGATCCTGGCTCAAGGTTCAATTGGCGCAGGTTTGATGGCGGCTATGGTGTGACTGCGGGTCTTTCCCACAGTTTCGATTACCGTAAGTCCGTGCGCTATGGTGACACGTTCGGCGGTTTCGGCAAGTGGTTTGTGAACAATTCTTTCATAGATGTCGAGGGTGGTGCGCAGTTCTATGGCGGCGGCAGGTCGGCTTCTTCCGCTGTGATGTCTGAGACTCTTCGTGAGCATCTTGCGCTTGGTTATGGCAAGTGGCTGTCAGGTCCTCTCGGGGTCCGTGTATCTGGCTTTATATCAGGCAATTCGTGGAATAATGAGAGGGAGATGGAGCAGAAGTCAAACCTTTTCGGCGGTCGTGGCGAGGTGATGTTTGACCCTATTTATTATGTGGGCAAGACTCGTGATCACAGGTTTTCAATGCCGATTCTCTTCGGTCTTGAGGCCGGGCGTTTCAAGAAGTCCGGTTCTGACATCACTCTGAACAAGTGGTACTGCGGTCTGACCGGCGGCATGCAGGTCAAGTTACGTGCAGCCAGTCATCTCTCCTTCTACCTGGAGCCGCGTTTCTCTGTAGTGCCTTACACCTACACCCGTTTCTCCGACGAGGGTTCTGCGTTCAAGAATTATTTCGACACGATAGCGAATATCAATTTCGGCGTGGAAATCGACTTGTAGTCTGAGGTCCCTCATATTCAGGGACTTGTCAATGATAGTTCAGCCTCCGGGCAGTCGTGAAATCGGCTGTTCGGGGGCTGAAGTATTTATTTGAACGTGTCGGACAGGAGTGTGAAGCTTTCGAAAATCAGGTGAGCTTCCCTATATTGCTCGGCATGGGTGCCGTCGATGTCATTGGCAAGCCACTCTGAGATACACATCTCCTCCTCGGGAGAAGTTGCGCATCTGAGATACTTTAATAGAAGCATCGTGTTGATTGTCATTGACTTGGAGCTCTTACCAATCATTGTAGTTTTTGTGCTATATATGTAAGACACATTCAGACAGGTTTAGAACCCCCTAAGCAGGTGAAAATTTTAAGAAAAAGAGCTTAATGTCCTATTTCGTGGAATGCGAAATGACATCATTGACAATTTTATCAATGTTGCCATACTTGCTGTCAAGACTTGTCGCATGCAGCATGACAAAAGCAAGAATTATCGGTAGATAATCTTTTAAAGAATTGCGTAGAGCCTTCAGGGCGAATTGTATATGAGAGGTGACCTGACGGACGGGTATCCCATAGATTTCAGAAATCTCCCCGTATGTCTTTTCGTCAATACGGCTGGCAAGAAATACTTTTCTCGTGACTTCAGGCATGCGCTTTAGGCAGTGTTCCACGAGAGTATTGATTTCATCCGCGAAAAGACGCTCCGGATTCAGACTTTCCAATGAGTTGATCTCATAAGTCTGCATCCTGTTGCTGGCCTCATAGATGTTTTTCTGGATTCTTGTACGATTGCTCTCGACCTTAAGATGGTCCAGACAGCGGTTGACTATCGACTTGAATGCGTATGACTCATAATTCTCAGTCTTGAGTTCTCCGCGCTTTTCCCACATCCTGATAAAACATTCATTGACAATGTCTTCCGCAGCGCTATCATCATGGACATAGGAATTGGCGATTTTCACAAACATCTGTCTGCATCGGGAGAATATTCTTCCGAATTCTTCTTCTGTCAGGTTTCTTGAATTTTTTTCCTCTTCTGTCATACCTGGGTCCGAAAGTAATTTAACTTACAGTGTTTATGTTGTCAGCCTTCAATTAGTATAGAACACAAATATAGTGTTAAAAACCATAAATCATAGACAAAACTATTATGATATTGAAAAAAACTGAAAATTTTCTGTAAACATGGAATTGTTGTTCGTCTATATGTTTGTGTGCGGAAAACAAACGATTAAACTTTAAGAAAATGACAGACGAACTGCTTTTCAAATATTTCAGTAATGAGGCCTCCGCAGAGGAGGTAGCTCAGATCGAGCGATGGCTGGATGAAGATCCGGCCAGGCAGAGCGAGTTCGATTCTGCACATTATCTTTTCAATGCTATGGTTCTGCACTCAGACGAGATGGCTAAGATGACTGTCCCTGGCGCGCTTGAAAAGACTTCAAAGAAATCGAAGATCCGCAGAATTGTATTCCGTTATACAGCAGCTGCTGCCGCTGTGGTAATCGCTGGATTGTCAGGTGTCCTTGTGGAAAGAGAGAGTAATTTCAATAAGATTACGGCTCAGGTGAATGTGATTGAAGTTCCTGCCGGACAGCGAATATCGATTACCTTAAATGATGGTACTCATGTCCAGTTGAACGGAAACTCAAGGATTGAATATCCGGTAGTTTTTTCACGCAATGACAGGACAATAAAACTTTCCGGAGAAGCTTTTTTTGAGGTTACTCATGATGAGAAGCATCCTTTCATAGTGGAAACATTCGCATCTAAAGTTGAAGTGCTCGGAACGACGTTCAACGTTTATGCGGACGAGGCTTCGGATTACTTCGTGACAACCTTGGTAAATGGAAAGGTGAAGGTGACCACGAATGATGAAACGGCAGAACAAGTGGTCCTTGCTCCGAACGAAATGGTGAGACTTATGGACAATCATCTTGTCGTGACAAGTGTCGATGCTGAGAATTTGATTTCTTGGACAGAAGGTTACATCAATCTCGCAGATTATGATTTCGCTTCTCTGATGCACAGGTTTGAGAATGTTTACGGTGTGAAAATCATAATCAAGAGAGATACAATGCCTGAGATAGGCTACAAGAGCGGAAAAATCCGCGTTTCGGAAGGCGTAAATTTCGCATTAAAACTACTTCAGAACGAGTGTGACTTCACTTATACTGAAGATTACGAAACCAACACGATAACAATACGATAGATTATGTTCTCCTGATTCTGACTGAGGCGGGTTCGTCCTAGTCGAGACTTTTAGAGACTATATTATAAAACGATAATAATAAACCACGTAGTATTTATGTCGAAGACAGTATTATCCAAAATTGGAGCACTGTTGCTTCCACTGATATTCTCGGTTTTTTGTGCATTCCCTTCTTTTGCACAGACTGAAAATACAGTAACTATCCAGGCGAAAGACATCGCTTTGGAGAAGGTGATGCAGCAGATTGAAAAGCAGACACGCTGCGTTTTCCTCAACAAAGATGTTGATGTGAAGGAAAATGTATCTGTCAACATTTCCGGAAAAACTCTTTCCGAAACCCTGAACATTCTCTTCAAGGGAAAGAATATCGATTGGAAAATCGATTCAGGTCACATTATCATTTCCAAGAAGGTCGCTCAGTCCAAAGCAGCTGAAGGCAAGGCTACTACCTCACAAATCAGTGGTGTTGTCATTGACGAAGAGGGTATTCCAGTGATTGGTGTGGGGGTCCTCATTCAAGGCACCACCATCGGAACAGGTACCGACCTCGACGGAAATTTCTCATTTGTATTGCCAGAGGGAATGGAGAACTCTTCTCTTGAGTTTTCCTGCCTCGGCTACACTACTCAGGTACTTAAGATAGGCAACCGCAGGGTTTTCAATGTTACAATGACTAGCGACGCCATCCTGATGGAGGGAACTGTTGTTACAGCTCTCGGTATCAAGCGTTCAGAGAAGGCCCTCAGTTATAACGTGCAGCAGGTCAATGCTGATGAAGTGACAATGAACAAGGATGCCAACTTCATCAACTCCCTCAATGGTAAGGTTGCGGGACTTAATATCAATGCCTCTTCTTCGGGAGTCGGTGGTGCGTCAAAGGTGGTGATGCGAGGAATGAAATCCATCAGCCAGTCTTCTAACGCACTTTATGTCATTGATGGTGTTCCTATGTACACTACTGCACGTGACGGTGGTACACAGTTCGCTTCACAGGGATCTACCGATCCGATTGCAGATATCAACCCTGAAGACATTGAAAGTATTTCGGTGCTTACAGGTGCAGCCGCTGCCGCTCTTTATGGTTCTGATGCTGCTAATGGTGCAATCGTTGTTACAACAAAGAAAGGTAAGGAAGGTAAGCTCTCAGCTACTGCTTCGGCATCTGTCGAGTTTATGACTCCGTTCGTATTGCCCCGTTTCCAGAACCGTTACGGAACAGGTGACCTCAATTCTTCTATCGGTTCAGATGTCCGCAGTTGGGGAAATCTCATGAATGATGCGAACAATCCTAAATACAGTCCTGCAAAGGATTATTTCCAGACAGGTGTGACTCACAACGAGTCGGTTTCAGTATCAATGGGTAACGAGAAAAACCAGAGTTATCTTTCGGGTTCTTCTATCGACTCTTATGGTATCGTCCCTAACAACCGTTACAACCGTTACAACTTCACATTCCGTAATACGACATCTTTCCTCAAGGACAAGATGCATCTTGATTTCAGCGCTAGTTTTATCAGCCAGAAAGACAAGAACATGACTAATCAGGGTACATATAACAACCCTCTAGTCGGTGCTTATATCTTCCCTCGTTCAAACGACTGGGAGGCAGTTCGCATGTATGAAAGATATGATGTTGTGCGCCGTCTCTCAACACAGTATTGGCCAATCGGAGATGCTGGTATGACTATGCAGAATCCTTATTGGATTAACTACCGTAACCTCCGTGAGAATCGCAAGGATCGTTTCATGCTGAATGCTCAGATGAGCTATGACATTCTTGATTGGTTGAATATTTCCGGTCGTGTAAAGATGGACCAGTCCACTACAAAATATACCGAAAAATTCTACGCTTCTACATTCACACAGCTTACAGAGAGCTCACAGAATGGTCTTTATGGCATTTCACAAATGACTGACCGTCAGATATATGCTGATTTCCTCGTAAATATCAACAAACGTTTCGGTCAGGATTGGAACCTACAGGTCAACCTCGGCACATCGATTTCAGACATGTTCTATGATGCATTGAAGAACCGTGGTCCTATTGCGGACGGACAGATGTCAGCAGAGCGTGCGGGTATTGCCAATGTATTCAATGTGCAGAACCTCAGCAACTCTACTAAGACCACCAGACTTCAGGATGGATGGCGCGAGCAGACTCAGTCTATCTTCGGTTCTGCTGAACTTGGTTTCAAAGGTGCATATTACCTTACACTTACAGCACGTAATGACTGGCCTTCACAGCTTGCAGGCCCTCACTCTAACAGAAAGTCATTCTTCTATCCTTCAATCGGAGGTTCAGTCGTACTTTCTCAGATTATTCCTAACATGCCTAAGGCGTTGGAATACTTGAAGATCAGAGGTTCATACGCATCTGTAGGTACCGCTTTCGAGCGTTATATCGCAAACCCTATGTACAGTTGGAATACCAGCGGACTCAGCTGGAATACTCAGACCCAGTATCCTGTATATGACCTCAAGCCAGAGCTTACAAACTCTTTCGAGATTGGTCTTTCGATGAGGTTCCTCCAGTATTTCAATTTTGACGCAACTTATTATCATACAAATACAAAGAACCAGACATTCAATCCTCAGATCTCTACCGGTTCCGGTTCGTCTGATATTTTCATCCAGTCCGGAGATGTCAGAAACCAGGGATTGGAGCTTACATTGGGATTCGGCAAGACATGGAATAAGTTCACATGGAACAGCAACTACACATTCTCGTTCAATGAGAACAGAATCATGTCACTTGCTGAGAACGTGACCAACCCTGCTACAGGAGAGAAGTTCTCTGTTTCACAGCTTGACATGAACGGACTCGGTCTTGCACACTTTATCCTTCGCGAAGGTGGCACCCTCGGTGACCTGTATTCACTTGGTGATTTCAGTTATGACTCAAACGGACGTATCATTGTCAATGAGGATGGAACAGTAACTACCAGAACATTCTCAGATACAAAGGATTATGTTAAACTCGGAAGCGTTCTCCCTAAGGCAAATATGTCATGGAGAAATGATTTCAATGTTGCCGGCTTTAACTTCGGATTCCTTATCTCTGCAAGACTTGGAGGTATCGTTTACTCAAGCACACAGGCAATTCTCGACTACTATGGTGTGTCAGAGGCCTCTGCACTTGCACGTGACAACGGTGGCGTATTTATCAATGGCGGAGACAGACTTGATGCAAACAAGTGGTATAGTTCAATCGGAGGTTCCAACCCTCTTCCACAGGAATATACCTATTCCGGAACAAACGTTCGTCTCCAGGAAGCTTCTGTCGGCTACACATTCCCTAGGAAGATGCTTGGCAATGTTTGCGATCTGAATCTTTCAGTTGTAGGACGTAACTTGTGGATGATTTACAATAAGGCTCCATTTGATCCGGAATCAATCGCCACAACAGGTAACTACTATCAGGGTATCGACCATTTCATGATGCCTTCTCTCCGTAATTTCGGATTTAGTGTACGTGTAACATTCTAATTACGAGGAGGTATGATTATGAGAAAAACAACAATGACAAGAAATTTCCAAAAGCTCGCAGGAGTCATGACAATAGGAATTATGACTCTCTCATGCACGGGCAACTACCTGGATATTAATACGAATCCATATGAGGTAAACCGCGAACAGACTCTCACTGACGGATATGCGACTGCTGCTGCCATTGCAGCAATGGGCGGTGCGGTTATTTCTACCGACGTCAATACGGCACAGTTCACGGACTGTCTGCTCGGAGGTCCTATGGGAGGTTATTACTCTACCACAGGTGCGTTCGAGAAGACTATCGACAACTACAATGCGACAGACGATTGGACACGAGTATTGCTTGCCAGTGATAGAATAATCCCTACACTTTACTCAAACCTTTCTGAGCTCAAGAGCATAACAGATGACCCTGTTACTATTGCTATTGCAAACATTATCAAGGTAACTGCAATGCTCAGAGTTACTGATACATACGGCCCGATTCCTTATTCACAGATCGGCCAGGGCGGTAAAATCACCGTTTCTTATGACTCTCAGGAAAAGGTTTACGATACCATGTTCGAAGAGCTTGATGCCTGCATCAATACTTTGACTGAGAACAGACTTTCAGGAATTCCGTCTACAGCCGACCCTGTTTATGACGGTTCCGCCGTGAAGTGGTGCAAGTTCGCCAATTCCCTGAAACTCAGAATGGCGATGAGAATAGTTTACGCTGCACCTGATAAGGCGAAGAAAATGGCTGAAGAGGCTGTAAATCATGAGATTGGTGTGATGACGGATAATTCTGACAATGCTGCTCTTCAGAAGGTTGCTTTCGGAGACAAGGGTAATCCTCTCTACACCGCAGTCAAGTACAACCAGCCTACTGGTAGTGTGACCGGAGGTGATACACATGCAGCTGCAGACATCATCTGCTACATGAACGGATACAACGACCCTCGTCGTGCCAAGTATTTCATCAAGTCAGAGTTTGATGGCATTGACTATGTCGGCATCAGAATCGGAATTGAGAAACCATCTCTGAATAGCGTAGGTCGCAAATATTCTGGTGTCAATGTTACAACAGAGGATCCTCTTGTCTGGATGAATGCAGCGGAGGTTGCTTTCCTCAAGGCAGAGGCGAAAGCAGTATTCGGTTTCAATATGGGTGCCGGCACTGCCAAAGAGTTCTATAACGAAGGTATCAGACTCTCATTTGAGCAGTTCGGTCTGTCAGGATATGCTGAGTATGCGGAGGATAACGAAAACAAACCTGCAACATATACAGACCCTGCCGGTCTCAACAGTTATGCCGGCGTACTCTCCAACATCACAGTGAAATGGGATGATGCAGCAACTACAGCTGCAAAACAGGAGAGAATCATGATCCAGAAATGGATTGCGAACTTCAATAACGGAATCGAGGCTTGGTCGGATCACCGCCGTACAGGTTATCCTAAATTCTTCCCTGCAACAGACGCAGGTAACAAGAGCGGCGGCTCAGTGACAAACGAATTCGGTGCACGCCGTATGGTTTATCCTCTTGCCGAGTACTCGAACAACGGTGAGAATGTGAACGAGGCAATCTCCTCATACCTCGGAGGCCCAGACAAAATGGGAACGAGACTTTGGTGGGACTGCAATCCGGCTGTTGTGATTAAGTAATCTCAACTTGTTGAACCGGATTAAGATTCAAAGGTTTCAATTACTTCAGAAACAGATTTACTGAAATGAAAAAGATTTTAAATATATCATTGGCCGTCCTCACTACAATGCTCTTCGTTTTCGCGTCTTGCAGCGAGTGGACTGAACCGGAAAATCTCGATTTCCGTCACCAGACTCCGGAGGAAATCGACCCTGCGGCTTATGAGGCATATCTCTCAACCATCAGGGAATACAAGAAAACGGAGCACAATCTGATGTTCGTCACGATGAAGGGTTCTGCCGACCATCCGTCAAGCCAGAACCAGCATCTGATGGCGATGCCTGACAGTGCAGATTTTGTTATCGTTGACATTGATGATGCACTTAACGCTGCTGTCGTATCTGAGATTCCTCAGCTTCTTCAGCGCAAGGGAACAGAAGCCCTTCTGTTCATTGATTACGCTAGAATACATACAGCATGGGGCCTTCTTGAAGACAAAAGAGCTGATGAAGGAAAACCTGCAGGAACCACTGAGGAAGCAGCCAAGTTCTTCGCAGAGCAGACTCAGAAGCAACTTGACAGATGTGGCGAGTATGGTTTCCACGGAGTTGTAGCATCATTCGTAGGAAATACGGCGACAGAATATGCCAAGGCTTCACACGAGGCTTTCATCTCCACGATTAAGACTTATTGCGCTGCAAATCCTGCCCTGAGAGTTGTTTTCAGGGGAAGTGCACGTAACGTGGTAGATACTGAATTCCTCAAGACTTGCTCACACATCATCCTTGTTGCTGGTGAAGAGCAGAAGCTCACAGCGCTTGTAGGCCGTATCCTCGGAAGAAATCCGGCGAACAGCAACGTCATTATGGAATTGACAGTTCCTACAGTGGCTGAACCTGAACAGAAAGGTGCTTCTCTTGTTGCCGGAGCCTCATGGGTTCTTTCCGAATCTGAGAATACGACATTCAAGGCATGCGGACTCGCAGCAGGAAATGCATATGACGATTATTTCAATAAAAACTATCCTTTCTGCAATGTGCGCAAGGCGATTTCGATAATGAATCCGTCGCAGAATACAGAAGAAAACTAATGCAGATATGAAAAGAATAGGCATATTTATTTTTGCAGCAGCTCTCGCCCTTGCGGGGTGCTCAAATCAGGATGGCAGTTTTGATAACAAAATGTTCATCAATGCTGACAGTTACAGATCTGAAGTCAGGGTTGCGACAGACGAGGGTGTAAAGACTCTTACAAGGCGCCTTTCTGTCGCAGTTGCAAAACCTCTCGACAATGACATTGACGTAACAGTCGTAAAATCTCCTGAACTTCTTGATACCTACCGCAAGGCATGGTATGATGAGACTGCAGAACTTCTTCCGGATGCAAACTGTAATCTCGAGGGCCTCTCCACAGTGCTTCGCAAAGGAGATGTTACCAGCAAAGATATCGAATTGACTTTCACCGGTCTCGACAAACTTGATTACAGTAAGGTATATGTACTTCCTGTCACCATCGCTCCAAAGGGAGTTGAGGTGCTCGAAAGAGCGAAGACAATGTACTTCGTAGTAAAGGAAGCCTCGCTTGTAAATACAGTTGCTGACATCAAGGGCAACCGCGCTTGGCCTGTTTGGGACAACTGGGAAGCAGTCAAGAGTCTGGAAACCTTCACTATGGAGACACTCATCAACTGTCATGCATTCAACAATGACGGCAAGATTCTTACTGTCATGGGAGTTGAGGACCATTTCCTCGTGAGAATCGGTGATGTTACCATTCCTTCAAACCAGATTCAGATTGCTTGTGCATACAAGGATGTTGAGGGTAATTCAACACTTAGGGCAGACCTTTCAGATGCTTCGTTGCAGCTTAAGACTGACAGATGGTATCATCTTGCAGTTACATTCAACAAGGGCATCATTCAGGTTTATATTGACGGTCGCCTCCGTGCGGAAAAAGACCTCTCTGTAATTGGAACAGTTGTCAGGGATGGTGTTCAGGTTCCAGTTGAATTCAAGTCGGTTGATTTCAGCGCGCCTCACTCTGACGAGTCCGACGGAAAGCCTCGCTGCTTCTGGGTAGGCTACTCATATGATGACAAGCGTTGCCTTGACGGAATGATTGCTGAGACACGTCTGTGGAACAAGGTTCTTACAGCGGAGGAAATCAATGCTCCGAACCATTTCTACAAGCTGTATCAGTCTGACATTGACGTGAGCCTGCTTGCTTACTGGAAATTTGACGATGCCACAGGAAAGACTGCAAAGGATTACTCTTCTTATGGAAATAATCTTACTGCAGACCATGATATCCTCTGGAGGCCTGTTTCCCTTCCTTAGTAAGCGTTAAAAAATAAGTTGGTAGAGATTTGTGATGGATTTTCGAGGATAGATTCCTTTTAGAAGAAGGAGTGTGCTGGACGCACACGACTGATGAGAAAAGAATATAAACCGAAAAGACTCGCAAAGATTCCCAAGTTATTTTTTAAGGATTACTTAATGATTGAAATCATATAGATTATTCATAAATAAATCAACTAAAAAGATAACCTTAATTATGTTAAAAAGATTTTTGAAAGGTATGCTCGGCATCGCAGTGATGTCACTTACCCTTGCTTCTTGCGAGAAGTCTCCGAACGAAGTTGTTGAGACTCTCACAGTAACACCGGAATCGGCTATTTCTTTCAATGCGAAAGATAACTCTGACGTGCTTCTTACCGTCACAACAAATGCTGACGCATGGAAAGCAACTGCAACAGCAGAGTGGATTGTACTCACTCCTAACAAGGAGAAGGGAACTCTCAGTGTCAATGCTAAAGAGAACACTACTACTGAGCAGAGAATTGGACGTATCCGTATTGAAGCAGGTGTAGCACAGCCAGTTTCAATCAACGTGGTTCAGGCAGCCGGAACAGGCGAAGTTACCCCTGAACCGACACCTTCAGAGGGCGTTGCTGTGAAGCTCACCGCTGAGAGCGAGACAAATATCGCAACCAAGACAGAGACCGAGCTTTCTGTGAAGGTTAAAGTGGCTATCGATGCTGCCGTATCTTCAGACGTAGAGGTTGAACTCTTCTACGATGAGGGATACCTTCGTGAGTACAACTACCTTCACAAGGAAGATGGCGAGGCCGTTCTCTATCCAAAGGATGCGGTTACCATCCCGAATGATGGTAAAATTGTCATCAAGGCAGGTCAGAAAGAGTCTGCTGAGGTAGAGGTTAAACTTGATGCTACTGGACTTTCTCTCGGTTCTACTTACCTTCTTCCTCTTTACCTCAAACCGGTACAGAATGCTGTCGTAAAGCAGGCAGAGTGCCGTGTCAATGCAATTGTCAGAAAGAAGAACCCTAAGCAGATCAAGAACGTCGTTTACTTCGAGGTTAACGATTGCAACCCTCTTAACGCAATAGAGTATATGCTCGAAGATGGCACACCATTCTTTGATGCAGTTATTCTCTTCGCTGCCAATATCAACTACAACACAGCTGAGGATGTTGTTTACCTCGCCAACAACCCTAACGTTCAGGCGCTTCTCGATGATTCAGAGATTTATCTCCAGCCTCTTCGTAAGAAAGGTATCAAGGTATATCTCGGTCTTCTCGGAAACCACGATGCTGCAGGTCTTTGCCAGCTTTCAGACTGGGGTGCTGCTCAGTGGGCTCAGGAAGTTGCTGATGCATGTAAGACATACAAACTTGACGGTGTGAACCTCGACGACGAGTACTCAAGCTCACCTATCATCGGCAACCATTGGTTTACCAACAGAAGCGCAGCTGCCGGAGCAAGACTTTGCTACGAGCTCAAGAAAGCTCTCAAGGCTACTTGCCCGTGGGAGACAGAAGTTTCTACATTCGCTTATGGCCAGCTCTACACCCTTCCTACTTCAGTTAAAGATCAGGAGACTCAGATGGATCATCCTATCTCAGAATGGCTTGACTTCAGTGTAGCAAACTATGGCGGTACAACCAGCCCTTATGGAGACCTCACAATGGCCAACTGCTCAGGAATGTCTATCGAATTGAACCGTGGATATGGTTCTGTGACAGAGGACTCTGCAAGAAGAATGAAGGAGGCTGGCTACGGCTGGTGTATGTGGTTCGCATTTGACCCTTCAGGTACAGGTTCTGTAAGCAGCAACAGATATAGATCTGATTCTTACATCAAGGCGGCTGCCAAAGGCTTCTACGATCAGGAACTTAAAGAACCTACAGGTGTTTGGAATAAACTCGGTGAAGGAAAATACGATCCGGTTCGTCACACTCGTTAATTAAACCACAGGTAATCATTTTAAGAAGAGTCAGGCTCATTTTAAAATGATTACCATGATAACATGAAAATATAATTAAAACCAAAAATATGAAAAAGATATTAGTTGCTGCGGCATCTGTTCTTGCTTTGTTTGCATGTAGCAAACCGGAAGATGTGAAGGTCGCACCACCAGTACAGGAAAAAATAACTGTATCTCCACACACTGCATCTGTTCCTAACACAGGTGGAAGCTTCAAGGTAATCGTATCAAGTTCTGCAGACTGGACACTTGA
This sequence comes from Bacteroides sp. CAG:770, assembly GCA_000435075.1. Lineage (GTDB taxonomy): Bacteria > Bacteroidota > Bacteroidia > Bacteroidales > UBA932 > Cryptobacteroides. Next base: position 26,210 of record FR890654.1, read on the forward strand.
AAGCAAAGCAGATTATAGCGCATGGGTTACACCATCAGTAAAGAGCGGTGTGGATGGCGATATTGTAGAATTCACAGTACAGCCAAATACTAGTCTCGAAGCTTTGGTTTCAGACTGGACATTCACTTGCGGAAAGGTTAGTGATGATTTCAAACTTACTTCTCTTCCAACAGAGGTGATTCCTGATCACTTGACTCTTGTCAGCGATGCCTCTGTCGTTCTCGGTTATGAGAAAGGTACTTTGGAAGTTGTTGCAGAGTCTTCTATCAACTACCGCGACCTTACCTGCGCACTTAGCGATGGTGCAAGCGAATGGCTTGAATATCAGGCTACTTTCGAGGGCGAAAACGAAGGCGAGGCTAAGTTTGTATTCGAATACAAGGGACTTGAAGGTCTTGATGACAGAAGCGCTGAACTCACAATTTCAGCTGAAGGTGTAGAGCCTGTCAAGGTTTCTGTTCTCCAGGAGGCAAAGCATGTTCTTGCTACTGCAAAAGAGATGTATCCTGTAAAGATTAGTGGTGAGACTATTGCAATCGGCATTACCGCCAATGTTAAGTATTCGATCACAATTGCAGATGACGGCAAATCTTGGATTAAACACACCGAGAATAAAGAGGGTAGTGAATATTTCGAAATCAGCGCATTCGACGGACAGAAACGTTCTTCTAAGATAACTTTCACACAGACAGATGCAAAAGAGGGCGAGTCTCCACTTTCTGCAGAGGTTACCGTTACACAGCAGAATGCTATCATCAGCTGGGCAGTCCGTATGAATGGAAACCGTCTCTTCCCTAAGTGGGAGAATGGAGGTCTTGGTACCTGCTACAACTTCACCCTTGAGTGCCTGATTAAGCCGGAGTCATTCAAGCAGACAGGTGCTATCATGACAATTATGGGTATTGAGGGGCAGTTCCTTCTCCGTTTCGGTGACGTTGGCAACTCTCCTAACAAGATTCAGATTGCGACAACTGCCGGCAACTGGAACATTCCTGAGGAACTTCCTGCAGGCCGCTGGACTCACGTGGCAATCACATTTGGAGATGCAGTTGCAACAGCATATTTTAATGGAGTCAAGATCGGATCTTATACGTTCGAACAGGCGTCATGGTACGGAACAACAAAACTCCAGTGGGTTGACCTTTCTCCATCTTGGAGCTACGAGCCAAGCGGTAACCGCTGCTTCTGGATTGGTTACTCTTACGAAAGCAATCGTGACTTCAAGGGTTTGATGACAGAGTTCCGTATCTGGAAGAGGACTCTTACTGAGGCAGAAATCAATGCTGAGAATCACTTCTATACCGTAGATCCTGCTTCTGAGGGCCTCAAGTGCTACTGGAGAGTTGCATCCGGAGAAGGAACGACAATTCCTAACATTTCAGATGGTGGCAAGAACCCACTCTACGGAGAGTTGAACGTACGCAAGCAGGGCAGTGACAACATAGGCGATTCAGGTATCCAATTCGAGCCGGTATCTCTTCCTGAGAACTAATAAATCTATAATAAGATAGATTATTTATCTGAAGGTGACTGAAGAGTCCTGTAAGGACGATTCGGTCACCTTTTTTATCATTGATGAGTAAATGATAGCGTTTCAGTCGTCTATATATATGTAAAATCACATATTTATGTACAGAATCAAGTCGGCACTGTCGTCGGTGCTTCTTTTTATGTTCGTAGCTTTCTCTGCGTGTCAGAAAGCACCTGAAATCATTGAACCAACTAATCCTTCAGAACCGAATGATCCGGATATTAAGCCGGAGCTCATAATGGATGCGGAAGATTTTGTCGCTCCTTCAGATGGAGGTACATTCAAGTTTGAATTCAGAGCGACTAGAAAAGTCTCAATTTCGTACTCTCCAGACCAGGATTGGTGCAAGGCGATGGTTTCATCGACTGATGACGAATATACATTCAACTTGATAATAAATGTGGATAAGTTCAACGGAAAAGAAGACAGAAGTGCGACTATAATTCTGTCTGCTCCGGAATGTGAGAGCAAAAACCTCACTATCAGTCAGGATAGGGAAAAAGCCGGTACAAACAGTCTTACTTCTTTCGCTCTTAAAAAAACTGCAAACCAGCTGAATAGAGATATCCAATTCGATTACGACGAGAACAGCAAGACATTCAGCGCAAAATATCTCAAGTGGATTGACAAGGCTAATCCAGAGATGCTTGTTCCCGAATTTGTGACAGACGGAGAGACTGTTCTGGTGAATGGACAGCCAGTGGTTTCCGGTCAGACGGCCATCTCTTTTGCTGATGATTTTGAGTTGGTTGTCAGGGCTGAGAACGGCGATGAGAATGTCTATATGGTATCTTTCAACTGCCCTCAGATCAATACGGAACTTCCTGTCATCAGAATTCATATTCCTCTTTCCGACATCACTTCCAAGTCAACTTATAAGAAGACTAAATGTGACATTTATCGTCCAGGTTCCGATGAGGGTAAATGGACTGCATCCGACCCTGAAATTGAGATTCGTGGACGAGGAAACTCCACCTGGGGTCTTCCTAAGAAACCATATCGTATCAAATTTCCTGAGAAATTCAGTCCGATCGGGCTGAACCATGCTAAGGCCAAGTCTTGGATACTTCTGGCTCATGATATGGATAAGTCTCTGCTGCGCAATCATTTGGCTTTTGAACTGTCGAGGATTCTTTTCAGTTCTTCTGAAGGCTATCATGATAAGTCTGCGCTAACCTTTACTCCATGTTCTCAGATGGTGAATGTTTATTCGGGAGATGACTATCATGGCGTGTATCAGATGTCTGACCAGATGGAGGTGGCTAAAGGACGCATTGACATTGACAGGCTCAAGGCTGTTGATGGTTCTGATGTTTCGAAAATCACGGGTGGTCATCTCATAGAAACAAATATCCATCATGATGAGGGTTATCCTGTATCGTTCACTTCAAGCAGGGGGATATATATGGACCATAAATATCCAAAGGATGATGATATGGACATCTCGCAGTATAAGTACATGGAAGATTTTGTCCGAAAAGCGGAATCCGCCCTTTATTCATCCAATTTTACTGATCCTGTCAATGGCTGGAGAAAATGGTTTGATGAGAAAACCTTGGCAGATTTCATCATTGTGAAGGAATTCGCAGGTGATATGGATGGCTACACCAGCACTTATTTCTATAAGAGACGTGGCATTGACAAAATCTTCTTCGGGCCGATTTGGGACCTTGACAAAGGGTGGAATAATGATAAGAGGACACCTCATGGCAATACGCTTGAGCAACTTATGATATATGGTGGTTTCTACATGCCTCCTTATATCAACCCTGACTGGTTTCATCGTTTCTGGCAGGACGCGGAGTTCCGCAAGTTCGTAGGCAAGAGATGGGCTTCCAAGAAGGTGCAGTTGAAGGCAAAGGTGCTGTCAGAACTTGATGAGAAGCCTAAGCAGATGCGCAAGGCTATTATTGCCAATTTCAGTGTGTGGGAGTTCTATTATCAATATAGCGATGAAGCAAATATGCCTGCGCGTACATATGAATTGGAAATCCGGAGGATGAAAGATCTCACCGAGAAACGTGCAGCTTTGCTTGACGCAAAATTCAGGTAGTTGTCGGTGGTTTGAGTAAGGATTACTTAGTCGTAAGTATATCTTTTTCACGGAATTAGAGTATATTATATTGATGCGGATTCCAGATATTAATCCTCAGGACTTTGGAAAGCTGTTCATGAAGTACAGGGATAGCTATGTTGTCATTGCCAGATCTTATGTGCGAGATTTGGCCGTGGCAGAGGATATCGTATCTGATTGCTTCGCTACATTTTGGGACAAGCGTGAAAGCATTGACCTGAGGACATCTCCGGAGGCATATATCCTTCGCGCGGTGAAAAACCGTTGTCTTAACTGGCTCAGGGACAATGCGAAGTTCGTGCAGACAGAAGGCCCGCTTGATCCGGAGACAAATCTGAAGATAAAGTCAATGCTATCGGAGATTTCTATTCTTGAGAGTCCCGGCATGGCAGATTTTTTCGGCTCGGAAGTCGAGGCTATTTTCAAGGATTTCCTGTCAGAGATGTCTGATCTCCCCAGAGGTATTTTCCTCTCCAGCCGTTTCGAGGATCTCACTTACGATGAAATATCCCTGAAGTACAATGTCACTCCGCGGAAGGTCAAACGTGAAATCCAGAAGGCTTTGGAGAAGCTTCGTTCTTGCCTGAAGGATTACCTTCCAGTTTGATTGCTGCCTGCCTAGACGTACGATCTTGAGATTCAGTAATCCTTAAAAAATAACTTGGTAATCTTTGCTCGTCTTTCCGGTCTACTCATCCCGCTAACTTGTTCGACATCAATATCATACAGAATTTGCACAGCGTGGCCTACCTGTCAAGCCCCCCTTTCAGACCCACCTCTTGCCATCCCACGATTTCCGTAAAAGCCTGACGTTCAGCATAAAACACTAAACTACGTCTGTCAAGAGGGTCGAAAACCAGACTGTCTTAAAAGTCCTAGCAAGAGTGAAATTGTTCGTATCCCTATACACTGCCTAAAGCAAATTCTTGATTTTCACTTAGAAATGTTTGACCATTTAGACAGTCTCCCCCCAGGCCGTCCGAAAAGCCCACGCGAGACTGAAATACCCCGTACCCCTATACAAGGCCAGAAGCGGATTTTTGATTCTAACTGAGAAATGTTTGACTTTTAGGACAGTCTCCCCCAGGCTGTCCTAAAAGTCCTAGCGAGACTAAAATACTCCGTACAACTATACAAGGCCAAAAGCGGATTCTCGATTCTCACTGAAGAATGTTTGACTTTTCAGACAGTCTCCCCCACAACGAAGGACACTAATGCCGCCAGTTTTTCATACTCTGTTACCAATCGCTCATCGGCCACACAGTTATCCGCATAAAACGCAATTTGCCCAGAAAACATAGCGTTTCCCGGACAAATAACTGAATGATATTCCTCTAAACAAGACTACTTTGGCTCTGACCTTTCCTTTAGCCAGGAAACCTCTTCTTCTGAGAGCCCTGTCGCCTGTGCTATAATCTCGCAAGATGCACCGAGTCGTATAAGATTTATCGCGATTTTGTCCAGTCCAATTCAGAAATCTCCTCTTCTGTCAGACCTGTCAGTTCTGAAATTGTCTCAACATCAATCCATTTCTCCAACATTCTTTTGGCAATATCACAACTATTCCGTTTTGCGCCTTCCTCACGCCCTTCCTTTATGCCTTCTTCTTTACCCTCCTTGCGTCCTTCTTCTTTGCCGCCTCATCAGTCGTGTACATCCAGTACACTCCTTCTTCGAGAAGAAATCTATCTTCGAAAATCCTTCACAAATCTTTACCAACTTATTTTTTCATGCTTACTTAGCGTATGAAAGACCTTACCAGGCAGCGCGCAGAACTTTTGGACAAGTTATTCAGATAATTGTTTTGATTCCGTGTAAAAAATGACCGCTTTTTTACACGGAATTATCAATTTGATGTGCCTGGTGTAAATAATGGCCAATATTTACACCGTTTTTGCTGAATGATTTTTTCTCTATGCAAGCCTACTTGGAATCCGACTTTTCCTTTAGCCTGGAAACCTCTTCTTCTGAGAGCCCTGTGGCCTGCGAGATAATCTCGCAAGATGCTCCAACTCGTATAAGATTCATCGCGATTTTCAAACGCTCCTCTCCTCGCCCTTCCTTGAGACCTTCCTCACGTCCTTCCTTTATGCCTTCTTCTTTACCCTCCTTGCGTCCTT
>FR890655.1 GCA_000435075.1 Bacteroides sp. CAG:770
TCATTAACACAACATAATTTTCTACGCAGCATAAGAGGTGAAAGCCATCAAGTTCCAACCTGGCGATGTCGGACAACTTGGAACATACGTGTCTGCAGTGAACCATATTTTGAAGACCCCGGCGGACAACCCGACAATCGGTCTTCTTATCTGCAAAACAAAGGACAATGTACTTGCCCAATACGCACTGGAATCCAGTTCCCAACCAATAGGAATTTCCGAATACGAGTTGTCAAAGATGTATCCGGCAGACTTCAAAAGCACTCTTCCTAGCATCGAAGACATTGAAAATGAGCTGAAAGGCAACCCTTCACGCCGTTGATATCAATGCGCAACTGGACGAGGTGACTAGAACATCCGGGCCTGAGACTAGATTACTCCGGAGCCGAGCATTTCGTCACGGTCGTACCATACGGCGAACTGGCCAGGCGTAATGCCACGCTGAGGAGTCTCGAAAAGAATGAACAAACCGGATTCTCGCATGACGAGAAGTGCATCCTGGAGAGGCTGGCGATAACGGATACGGACACGGTAACGTCTGATGTCACCCGGCTGCATCCGCAAATCCTCGCGAATCCAATGAATCTCGTCCGGCCTCACCACAAGACAACTGCGCGACAGGCCCTTGTGCTGATGCCCCTCCCCCACATAAATGATATTCTTGTCAATGTCAGTGGAAATTACGAAAAGCGAATCCTTGTGGCCGCCGATATTCAGGCCCTTTCGCTGACCGATAGTATAGAACTGCGCCCCCTCATGACGTCCGACGACAGCTCCATAAGGATTGGCCTTGTAACGAGTCTTCTTTATATGATGCTTTCCTGAACGATAAGTCTCAGTCTCGAACTTGATGCCATCATAAGTCACTGGTTCGGAAAGTCTTAAGAAATCCTCATCAGAAAGGTCACGGACCTTGTCGAAGTCATATATCGACTCGGCACGACACCCGCCTTCGAAAGAGCCCGCTTCCGAATGGGCGGACTTGTCGTCTGAAATATAATCAGTTATGAGATTTACATTATCTTCGCTGCCTGAAACCATCAATGATGCCAGAGTGGACCCTATGAACTGATACTGAGGGGAAACATTGAAAAAAGCATCGTAAACCTCGACGACATCCCCCTCGACAGATTTCAATTTCTGCTGCAGGAAGACCGGCAAATCGACTTTTCCAACAAAACAGATTCCCTGAGAATCCTTCTTTTCAGCTGACGGCAAATCAGCCTCTGCAGCAAGACGGCGCACCTCAGGCTTGCAAATGTCCCCTATCGGGAACAACGCCATCGAAAGCTGTTCCTCAGTCAATTGACAGAGAAAATAGCTCTGATCCTTGTTCGGGTCCGAACCGGCAAGAATTCTCCATACAGGTTTTCCGTCACGCATAAGCTGCTGTCCGTCAGGACCGAGCGCAGGTTCCTTGCGGCAATAATGTCCTGTCGCAACGAGGTCTGCTCCCATCTTCCTGGCAGCCTTCAGAAATGCTTCGAACTTGATTTCACGATTGCAGAGCACATCAGGGTTCGGAGTCCTGCCCTTGGAATATTCGTCGAACATGTAATCGACCACGCGCTGACGATATTCATTACTCAAGTCAATGAAATAGAACGGGATACCGATTTTCCTTGCGACCATCTCGGCCACGAACCTGTCTTCTTCCCACTCGCAGTCTCCATGCAAAGTACCCTCCGTATCATGCCAGTTCTGCATGAACATGGCAAATACGTCATAACCCTGCTGCTTCAAAAGCAGAGCAGCCACACTTGAATCAACACCTCCGGAAAGACCGATGCAAACTTTCTTACCCATATCAATGACAATCTACAGTCGCTTTGTCGCCGACCATCTGAAAATACCCTCAACCGGCTTCAAAAAACATTCAAAACATGCAAAGATAATCAGATTCCGAATAAATGCACGCGGAAAATTTTCATTTTGAAACGCAAAATTCCTATCTTTGAAACGATTGACAACAAAGACATTGATATTATGACAAATAAAACACTGGAAATCAACTATACGGAATTCAGTTCACTGGATGAATTGGAGCCGCAGGACAGGGAACTCTGCGAGGCTGCGGAAAAGGCATTGACAGGATCCTATGCGCCATATTCGAATTTCAATGTCGGTGCGGCAGTGAGGCTTGCCGACGGCACCATAGTGCTCGGAGCGAACCAAGAGAATTCCGCCTATCCGTCAGGACTTTGCGCCGAGAGGACTGCAATGTTCGCGGCCCACGCGAATCATCCCCAGACTCCGATGAGAAGCATAGCCATAACTGGTGCCCAGAACGGCAAACTGAACAGCGGAATTACCGCGCCATGTGGCGCATGCCGTCAGGTAATGGCTGAATATCAGAAAGTTGCAGGCCAGAACATGAGCGTTCTGCTCTACGGAAGCGACGTAATCCTCAAATTCGAGAAAGTGGATGACGTGCTCCCGTTCATATTCACGAATCTCGACTAGGAATTCACCAGTTCCCGCAACTCGTCCAAGGTAATGGCATGACTTTGCGAAGTTCCCTCCAAAATGGAATCTGCAAGATTCTGTTTTACCTTGTGCAGACGGAGAATCTTCTCCTCGATAGTACCCTTGGAAATAAGATGATATACAGTCACATTCTGCTGCTGCCCTATGCGGTAAGCGCGGTCTGTGGCTTGTTGTTCTATGGCTGGGTTCCACCACGGGTCCAGATGGATGACATAGTTAGCACCTGTCAGATTCAGTCCCAGGCCGCCCGCCTTGAGACTGATAAGGAAAACAGGACAGGCTCCATGCTGAAAGTCATTGACCATCACCTGCCTCTGCTTTAATGGTGTACTTCCGTTCAGATAGAAATGTTCAATTCCTGATGACTTCAAATCATTGGAGACAATGCTCAGGAAACTGGTGAATTGACTGAATATCAGCACACTGTTTCCTCCGGAAATAATTTCCTGCACCAGTTCCATCAGTGCAGATATCTTGGTCGGCGTCTCCTTCCAGCCCTTTCGCACAAGAGGCATTGCGCAAGCTGCCTCACGAAGTTTTGTAATTGCCGCAAGCGCATTGACATTGACCTTACCCTCAGACTCAAGCTTGGATTTCGCGTCTTCCCGCATTGTCTCGTACGCGACGAATTCTGCCGGTGACAACTCCACCAGACGCGTGATTTCAGTCTTGTCAGGCAGTTCTTCCACCACCTCTCCCTTCGTTCTCCTGAGGATAAACGGCTGGATTATACGTTTCAACTGGGCACGACGCTCATCATCGCCATTTTCTATCGGAGTTATGAATTTCGCGGAGAACTGATCAAACGTTCCGAGCAGTCCCGGATTGATGAATTGATAAAGGTTCCAGAGTTCGCCCAGATAATTCTGTACCGGCGTACCTGTCAATATGATACGGCTCCCGGCGTGAAGCGACATCGCAGCGGCAGACATCTTCGTATCCCTGTTCTTGATTGTATGGGCCTCGTCAAGACATGCAACATTCCAGTTGATTTCCGAAAAGGTCTCCTGTTCTTTTGTCAAAAGTCCGTAAGTCGTGATGACGACGTCATAGGCCCCGGCAGAACTGAGCGTCGCGGAACGGTCGTCTGCCTCATTGAAAATCACAGGATGCAGTGTCGGTGCAAACTTGGCGAGTTCCCGCTGCCAGTTCATGACAACTGATGCTGGCGCAACCACAAGTGATGGTCCTTCAGCGGCTTTCGATAATAGGAACGCTATGGTCTGGACAGTCTTTCCGAGGCCCATATCGTCAGCCAGACATGCTCCGGCACCCCAATAATCGAGTCTGGACATCCATTTATAGCCATCCAGCTGGTAATCGCGGAGGTCAGCCTTGAGGCCATCCGGAACCGCCGGAACAAATTTTTCCGCAGCCTTAATCCGTTCAACAGCCTTCTTATACTCCTTGTCCACAGCAGCATTGACACCGCTCTTCTTCACTAAATCCGCGAGGAGACCGGCCTGGAACACTGAAACCCGCTCCTTTCCTTTCTGCGACTGCCCGAGAGATTCGAGTCGTTTCATATACTTGGCAAGAGAGTCTGACAATGCAACATATTCATCCTCACCCATTTTCAGATATCCATCAGAATATCCTCCCGCCGAAAGCGCAGCCATAATCTGGTCCAGCGTGAATTGGTGGTCTCCGGCATTGGCCTCGCCCTCGATTTCAAACCAGTTTTCATTGGATTTCACATGGATATTTATGGCCGATTGCTCAAGTCTTCCAAGAACCTTTAGTTGTTTGCCTTCAGGCCATTCCAGAGTACAGATATCAGTCATATCTCTGGTCTGTTCTAGAATATCCAGCATCTGCGGAATCGACGGCAGATAATATTCCTCGTCGAAATCCATGCTTTCAAAATCAATTCTTCCGGACAGCGTATTGAAATTTGCGCGCTCAGTTTTTATATCCCGATTCACATGCCAACGCTTCCCGTCGGATGCATCGTAGAAGGAATGTTCGCCCAAGCCCGGTCTGAAAGTGATTTTTCCGCCGTCCAGAGGCCTTGTGTATATGGTCAATGCAAATGAGGCAGGTTTGGGAATGACGCGGATATAAATCATCGGATTGCCGTCCTTATCCTCAACGATAGAGGCCGAACGGAAATATTCAGAGTGAACTTCGATGATTTTTTCAATCCGGGGCATCATGCTTTCCAATGTACTTTCGGCATTTTCAGGGAAAGCGGCCTTTGTGGCGAAAAGTTTGTCCAGAAACTGTTTCTGCACTAGATTCAGGCGAATGACATTATACGTATGAGGATTGATTTTTATCACGGATTCCCTCATAAATTCATTGTAATACCGCATTTTCGGCACATTGGTTCCGAATACGAACATCTTTTGCTTCTTATCCTTTTCCAATGTTATGAACGGCGCTTCATCATTGACAGCAATCCTGTTTTCCTCATCATAGCTATCGTAAAACACTCTGTCGCAGCCTATCAAAGCCGGGAAGAGATGGGCATCATTCAATATCAGACGAGACCTGAGCCTTTCAATGACACGGCTGTCATATTCATCACATACGCTTCCGTAAAATCCTGTCAGCAAAGAAGATATGGCCACATCCTTACCAGCGCTCCACCTGCCGCTTTTGAGTATTCCCTGTTCTTTTATCGTAACCTGGCCCTGCCTGTTTGTAACATAAATGAGACGACCTGATTTCTTGTCCTCCGCCTTTTGGTCACGACTGACGTCAATGAGATTTTCAAGAACCGCCAAATCGTGTTCCCACGGCTGCTTGAAATGCATTCTGGACATTATCGGTGAACCTCCGAACAAGTTTTCCAGGGATTGTCTTTCCTCTTCTCCAAGCCCGATGCCTGTCTCATATCTGACTATCGCCATCAATGGCGCCGGCACTTCCACTTTTTCTTTGATAAGACTTGCCCCGAAACGACTCTCGAATCCTGCGTACAGTTCCAATGTCTCACGAAACATACATTCAACTGACGGAATTCCGTCCATTATACGCATATCGTCATATCCCAATGACTTCTGCGCGAGATATATTGCAGCGCCGAACTGGACAGGATCCGCCTTTTTATTCAAAAATGAAGCAAGTTTCTTCTGATATTTTTCGATGCCTTCCAGAATATATGCAGATATCAGAAAGTATGTCATGACAGGAGAAGGCAGGTAATTCTTCGACCTCGTGTCCCGCTTCTTTTCCAGTTTGAGAGCACGCTCAAAAAGGTCAATTGCTATGTTGTAATCTCCTTTGTACAAAAACTTGACAGCACAGACTGATGCCGCAACAGGCTCACAGGAACCGTCCGCAACAAGAGAATCCGTCCAAATCCCTTCCACGAACCATCTGTAAGCATTGACTTCACTCATCAATTTTCTCTCATCCCCCTCGACATAATCTTTTATGAATTTTTCCGCTTTATCCAGAAAACTCTTGTCAATAGTGCCATTGGCTTCATTAGAGAGCAAGGCAAAACTGAAGAAACTAGCGAGTTCTTCCTGTGGCGCCCTCTCGAATATCGCACTGAAGGCCTCATCGAACATGACCGGAATCAGATCGCTTGCACATTCGGACATCAGCCAGAACCGGAAAGCAAACATACGGGCAAGTTTCTCAGTGTCATTATTGAAAATGCACCGGACAAGAGCCTCGCGTGATATCAAATCAGAACAGTCATATTTCGGAAGGTTCGGATAATACAGCAAGGCATTGAGTGCCACCTTCATATAGTAGAAACAATCCACCTCATATATTCTGTCGCCCCACGTTGGAGTCCATTTCACATAATGGTTTTTCTCAAGGACATCCAAGTCAGCCCTGAGTTCTTCGTTTGTCGGGCACCACAATTTAAGCTTTGATTTCAATGCTTGTGTGCCATATTCGCATGAATCTGTCAATGCTATATAGCTCAAAAGAACCCACTGACTTTCAGTGAGTTCCCATTCGAGTTTCGGAAAAACAGATTTAAGTTTCTTCAACTGAGAGGATGGCTTGTTCATAAATATGGATATTTCTGCTACAATATCTGCTATTATCAATGTTACGACAAATTCAGTCCGGAATTCGCAAAGACAAAGATAACGCGAATCAATGCCGACAGCAAATTTTTCATATCAATGTCAACTGCGATTTTGACGATTATCTGAAATGTTTTAGATTGTGGCACGGAAATGGCAGCAGGTTGTGAGTTCCATTATAATAAAATTCACACAAAATGACCAGAAATCACTTTCTTAAGACATTGACAGTCCTCATCATTGCCGTTTTAGCGGGTATATCTTGCCCTCAGACCCTGGCGCAGGTGAGATTTTCCGACAATTTTGCAGACTCGACTCTGCGCGTCGATTATTGTTTCAACGGGGATGCCGCCGGCCAGTCATTGAGCCTTGACCGCATGGAGTCCTCCGACGGATGGTACGGCAGGAGAGTCAATCTCGACAGGATGCCGCTCCGCGGAAATGGAGAGCTCCTGATGAAGGATGCCGAAACCGGTGTCCGCCTCTATGCATGGTCATTTTCTTCACTTTTCAATGAATGGCTGACGACTGATGAAGCAAAGCATAGGGCAAGGTCATTTGAGCACACGATTCTCGTGCCGATGCCGAAACGCAAGGTCGAGATTTCTCTGAGACTTTTCAACAACAAGGGAGAAGTGGCCGCCGGGCACGATTTCATTTTCGACCCGTCTGACATTCTGGTCCGCAGGGCCCCCGTTTCCGATGCCCGCTGGAGTTACCTTCATAAAGGAGGCGACAGCAAAGACTGCATTGACGTGGTGGTAATGGCCGAGGGATATTCTGCAAAGGACATGAAAACATTCCGCAAGGATGCGCAGGCGGCGTGCGATGCGCTTCTTTCCGCGGAACCATTCTCCAAGATGAAGGATTATCTGAACATAATAGCCGTAGAGTCAGTTTCGAAGGATTCAGGCGTTTCCGAGCCTCTTAAAGGCCAATGGAGGAACACGGCATTGAGTTCGCACTTTTCGACTTTCTATTCTGACAGATATCTTACAAGCGAGAATGTCCACGATATTCATGACCAGCTGACCGGCATTCCATATGAGCATATTATAATCCTCGCAAATACAGATACTTACGGAGGGGGAGGAATCTACAATTCATATACCCTCACAACGGCGCATCACAGCCAGTTCCGTCCTGTTGTAGTCCATGAATTCGGTCATAGTTTCGGAGGTCTGGCTGACGAGTATTTCTACGAATATGCTGACGCACTTGATTCAAGCTATGACATTGGCGTGGAGCCTTGGGAACCGAACCTCACGACATTGGTCGATTTCGACAGCAAATGGAAGGACATGCTCCCTGAGGGATGTACTATTCCGACTCCGGGAAGCCACCTGAAAGTCTCTGAACTGGACAACTCTCAGGAAGCTATAGACCGCATCGGTGTCTATGAGGGTGGCGGATACCTTCTGAAAGGCATTTATCGTCCAGCTGACAATTGCCGTATGCGTACTAACGAGGCCGCGGGTTTCTGTCCTGTGTGCCGCAGATCACTCGCTAAACTAATCCTTTTCTATACACAGGAAAGCAAATAATAATTAAAAATAGAGCCTAAAGCAGTATTTGATGCTTATGTAAGCATGAAAAAATAAGTTAGTAAAGATTTGTGAAGGATTTTCGAGGATAGATTTCTTTTCGAAGAAGGAGTGTACTGGACGTACACGACTGATGAAGAAAAGGAATATAGACCGAAAAGACGAGCAAAGATTACCAAGTTATTTTTTAAGGATTACATAGTACTCCTATTGTTCAGCAGACGTCATTTTGGTCTGATGTAAAAAAAGACTGGGGATGCATTCTTGCGCCTTCGAGTATTCTGTCCGGAACAGTGATTTATATGACGGTGTTGGTGGCTTTTCGCGCACCAACGCCGATTTCATCATGTTTTATCAATATCTCAATAACGAGGACTATGTGGCCTATGTGCCGTATGGTCCTGAGATTGAGCCGTCTGAAGACAGGCAGGGCGAGTTTCTGGAGATAAAACATGTCGGCATTGACATGAATCTTCCGGATTCCGGCAGGCGGTATCGGAAGATTGTTGTTTTTTTATTTGGAGTATCTGTTTTTTTTCTTTTCCTTTGCTTGAAACATTGCTACGAATACACATAATTACTAATAATCAAAACAGAGCTAACTATTATGAGAAAAATTCTAATGATTTGTGCCGCTCTCGCATTTCTGACTAACGGTACTCCTGCATTGGCGCAAGATGCTGTTGTCAAGAAAATCATCGAGATTGGTAAAACGGACAATCAGGTAATGCATCAGATTGACATTCTGACCAATCGTTTCGGAGGTCGTCCGATAGGCTCGGATGCATTCGAGAATGCAGCGGAATGGATGGTTCGCGAGTACAAAAGTTGGGGCCTGGACGTCAAGCTGGAAGAGGCTGGATCAATCCCTGTAGGTTTTAACAGAGGTCCGTGGTTCGGTCGCCTGATAGGTGAAAACAGCATGCCTCTGCATTTCGTGACGCCTTCATACACTTCCGGAACAAAGGGCGTACAGCGCGGCCACGTGCTGATCGAGCCTCGTACTGATGAGGAATTCGCACAAATGAAAGAACGTCTGAAAGGTGCATGGGTACTGATTTCCGGAACCAGCAGAGGTTTCCCTATTGACCACTCAGCGGCCGGTGATTCACTTCGCAGCAAGATCAAGGAAGAAAACAGACAGATTCTTAAAAAGAACGAAGAGATCTGGGCACATAACCGCAAGACCGGAGAGCACAAGGAGTACTTGAAACTTAAAGAACAGCCAGGCTTGTATTACAGGGAAATGTGCGAGGCTGGAGTTCTCGGCTTCATCCAGTCCGCTCCAGTTCCGTTGCGTGCGCTCTATGACCGCAGATTGGTAGAGAATCCTAACACTACCTTCGATAATATTCCAGAGGTCCCGGACATCAAATTGGATGAGCACCAGTTTGCTATCATCAAGCAGATGGTAGAGGAACGTCGCACTTTTGAGTTGGAGTTCGATATCCGCAACCACTTTAAGTTGGGTCCAATCAAATATCACAATGTGATAGCGTCCATCAAGGGCAGCAAGTATCCTGACGAGTATGTTATCGTGAGCGGTCATCTGGATGCTTATGATGTAGCGACAGGAGGTATTGACTGCGGTACCGGCATCGGTCCGATGATGGAAGCCGCACGTATGCTGATGAAGGCCGGAGCCAAGCCTAAGAGAACTATATTGTTCGTGGCTTTTGCCGGAGAGGAGTTCGGGCAATTGGGTGCTCAGGCATGGGTAAAGACTCATTCTGACAAATTGGGCAAGATTTCCAATATGTTCAACCGCGACGGCGGTCCGGAGCCACCTGTAGGCATGTATGTCCCTAAGGCTATGTACGATGACTTCGTAAAGATTACCGCTCCTGTCAAGCAGATTCGTCCGGATTATCCGTTCGAGATCAGGATTCGTGAGCCTCGCAAGCGCCCTACGGAGTATGGCGGAACAGATGCTTCAGTATTTGCTGTGGAAGGTGTTCCGACTCTTGGCTTCGTAACGGATGACATCAAGGGCTATGATTTCAGTTATGATGAAATCTGGCATACTGAACGTGACCTTTATACGAAGAATATTCCTGAGTATCAGGAGCATACTGCCACTGTAACTGCTATTGTCGCGCTTGGTGTGGCAAACCTGGATAAGCAGCTCTCGCGTGAGGGACTGTACATCGAGGAGTAGTCTGGTGAGCCTGCTCACGCAGGATTCGATTTAGATTTGTCAACATGTCCGGGAAACCACGTCGGTTTTCCGGACATGTTTGTTTTCCGTGGATGGTCGTTTTTGGGGATGGTTTCCGGTGATGGTCGAGAATGCCTATCAGCGTGGACAATCACGGAATCGGATTCAGGTATGGGAAATAATTCCGGAATCACCTGGATTTCACCGTCACGACTGGAAGGTCTTGCCAAATGGTGTCAGGGAGAGAAGGGCAATCTTGAAGTGCTGTAGTCCGAATGGAATTCCGATGATGGTTATGCAACAGATAAGTCCGCAGACAAGGTGTGCAGCTGCGATTTCCCACCAGCCGAGCAGAATCCAAAGTATATTCATGAATATGCTGAGACAACCTCCGGCATTCTTGCTGTCCACGACCTCTGTCCCGAACGGCCATAAGGAGAATACTCCGAACTTCCATAATTGGTAGCCGAAAGGGATTCCAATAATGGTAATGCAGTACAGGAGTCCGGCGATGAAATAGCAGACCGAGACCAGCAGCCCGCCTAAAATGAGCCAAAGAATGTTTCCGATGAATTTCATTGATGTGTTGTCCGTTATAAAACCGGCGCAATTTACGATACAAGTTCTGGAATACGAAACTAAGTAACCTTCAAAAAATAACCTGCCTCATCTTAAGGAATCTTTTCGGTCTATATCTGTTTTCTCATCAGTCATGTACGTCCAGTACACTCCTTCTTCAAAAACAGATCTATCCTCGAAAATCTTCTCCTAATCTGAGGCAGGTCATTTTTTCACGTTACTAAGCATGGCAATTCCACCTGTATACGACTGCTGACAAGAACCTGTGGAGCGGTACGCCCCGTCTTGACGAGCAATCTGCCTACTATTAAAAATTTCCAGATATCTGCCGCCCTAACAAAGAAATTTTCGACTCTCTTGACAACGTGGCTCCAGCGCAATCAACTATCAATCAGTAGGTTAGTTAATTTATCAGATGTCAAGAGGCCGGTATGGAAGGTGGTCTTGACAGATTCTCAGAGCTGCACATAAATAGTAAAACATTAATACATAGCACTTTATCAGCATGTATTCAAAACTAACGCCTGCCAAGAGGGTCGAAATCTGTACTAACTTAACATCCAGAGTTATAAGCTTGTCACTTACTATCGCACACATCTGAGAAGTCGAAGCGGTAGTGAAGTTTTCCTAATATTGATCTATTCAGCACCTACGAGACACAACTTTTCATAAAAATTACCGCAGAAACATGCATAATACATGTGGTTTTCCCCCAGGCTGTCCTAAAAGTCCTCGCGAGACCAAAATACTCCGTACACCTATACAAGGCCAAAAGCGGATTCTCGATTCTCACTGAGGAATGTTTGACTTTTGAGACGGTCTCCTCCACGAACTAGTGCTATATGATTTATAGGATCCGAAAAACAGATACATAATGAAAAAATCCAGCGAAAATATCGCCGGATTTTTTCATTGGACAACACAACCTAACCCATTAAGTATTAATCACATATACAGCTTCAGTTGTGTATATTCCGTAAAGTTAAAAAATCTGAAAGCAAA
>FR890656.1:0-5428 GCA_000435075.1 Bacteroides sp. CAG:770
AGAGTATGTTCGTGCTGGACGAACTAAAAAATGCCGCCCCGGAAACACATCCGTGAGCGGCATATTGAAATTTTTACGTTTCTTAAATTTAAGAAATATTGTTTTCAGGTGGTTTTTGAGCCGTATTTTTCGGTTTCGTATTTTTTATGGTATCGAAACCCTTTCCGTAAACTCCTGTAACAGAAGACACTGACAAAAATGCATCGTCATCGATACTCTTCACATACCTTAAGAGCACATTAAGGTCAGTTTTTCTCGTCACAACCAGCAGGACATGGCTCTCGGTCTGTGAATACCACCCCACAGCAGGCATGACAGTCACTCCGCGATGCAATTCTTTAGTTATACCGTCTGCTATCTTCTCATATTCCCGGGACATAATCATAAGCTGGACTGACTGTTTTGAACCGGCCAGATAAAGGTCAATGACATATCCGTTGATGGTCACAAGCAGGAGACCGTAAACTACTGTGGTAATCTTCTCCGCGAAAGGGACAAGCACTCCGGATGCGGTATATGAAGGCACCAGAAGTGATGAAAGGATAATCACCACGTCCATGGACAGAATCATACGTCCCGGAGAAACATTCCTGTATTTGCTTACGATCAATGCTATGATGTCAGTACCACCGGTACTTCCTCCCTGCGAGATGGACATTCCGATTCCAAGACCGATCATTATACCGCCCATGATTGTCGACATGAGTTTTCCGTTCTGTATCGCAAGAGTATCGATGATAGTCATCGGTATCACTTCCTGAAGGACATTGAGTCCAACAGAGGCAAGCACGATGGCATATATGGTCTTTCCGCCGAAACTCGTGCCCAACACAAAGAATGAAGTAACGAGAAGGATGGCATTGATGACAAAATACGAGTATCCCATCTTGATGCCCACAGCATACTGGATAATCGAGCTGATACCTGTAACGCCGTTACCGATAAGGTTGTTAGGCGTAAGGAAAATCACCCACCCGAGCACGTAGATGGTTATACCGATGGTAAGGATGAGATATTCTTTGAATACCGCCCAAGGTTTTTTTCTACTGAGCATTTCCGGCAGGAGCATTTTGCTGTTCAGGCTGGTTCAACTTCGCCTTTTTAGGGATTCCTGTCTTAAGTTCATCGAAACCCTCTCCATAGACACTGCTTGCAGGAGATACGCTCACGAAAGCCTTGTCGTCAATTGCCTTTATGACTTTGGACAGCTCAGGCATCTGAGACTTTCTAACGAGGATAAGAAGGACATTCTTCTCTGTACGGGTGTACCAGCCGACAGCCTTGAGGACTGTCACTCCCCTGCGCATGTTCTTCATGATGTAGTCAGCCATCTGCTCATACTTCTGGGTGAACACCAGAACCTGGACGGTCGATTTGCTTCCCAGAAGCACGAAATCGAGCATGAAAGAGAAGGTAATCATGGCAATATATCCGTAAATCATGTCCTCGAAGGTCTTGCCAGGAATAAGGAGCACAGACGCAATGATGAACACGTCTGAATACAGGTAAACCTTACCAGGAGAAAGAGGCCAGAACTTATTCAATACCAATGCGATAATATCCGTTCCGCCTGTACTTCCACCCCGCCGGAAAATCATACCCACGCCTACCGCTTCGATGAGACCGCCGACAATCGGTATAAGTGCCTTATTGTCAATGAAGAAGAAGTTGCCCGGTGTGGCAAGCATAAAGTCGAAGGTCGGGAGGATCTTGAAGAATATCGACGACAGGACCACCACATAGACAGTCTTGATGCCGAACGCATTGCCAAGCACGATCACACCTACGATGAGAAGAAGGGCATTGGCAATGAAAGTCGAATACGCGACAGGAATGAGGCCATGGGTCGCGAACTGGAGAACCGTACATGCACCGGTCAGACCTCCGGCAGCTATTCCGTTAGGAATGAGGAATGTCTCCCATCCCATACAGAACAACAGAGTGCCTAAAGAGACTACAACATAGTCCCAAATGACAGACAGAATTTTTTTGGTTGATATCATAATTATTTGACTACAATATTCACAATCTTGCCAGGAACCACGATGACCTTGACAATGTTCTTTCCTGCGAGATACTTGTCCGTAGAAGGATTGTTTCTCACGCTGTTTTCAACATCTTCCTTGCCCATTTCCTTCGGAAGTTCCATGGTGAAACGTGTTTTGCCGTTGAAAGAAACCGCATAGGTGCAGTTGCTCTCCACCGTATATGCCTCGACATACTCAGGGAAAGTTGCCTTCGATATGCTTTCCCCGTGTCCGAGAGCTTCCCAGATTTCCTCACAGATGTGAGGTGCGAAGGATGAAAGCAGCACTGCAAGAGGCTCCAGAATCTCTTTCTTCGAGCACTTCTTCTCTGAAAGGTCATTGACCGCAATCATGAACGCACTTATACATGTGTTGTATGAGAAAGTCTCAATGTCAGTCTGAACCTTGCCGATAAGCTTATGAAGGGTCTTGAGTTCCTCGGCATCTGCCTTCTCGTCATTGACAATGAACTTCTCTCCGTCATAATACAGTTTCCAGAACTTTCTGAGGAACCTGTTCACGCCGTCGATGCCCTTCGTATCCCATGGCTTGGACTGCTCGATAGGGCCGAGGAACATCTCATAAAGCCTCAGAGTATCAGCACCATACGAATTGCAGATATCATCAGGATTGACGACATTGTACATCGACTTGCTCATCTTCTCGACAGCCCATCCGCAGATGTACTCGCCGTTTTCGAGCACAAACTCAGCATCGGCAAACTCCGGTCTCCACTTTCTGAATGCGTCAATGTCAAGACGGTCGTTCCTCACGATATTGATATCGACGTGAATCTCAGTCGTCTCATACTGGTCCCTGAGGCCTGCGGAAACGAACTTGTTGGTTCCCACGATACGATATACGAAATTCGAACGTCCCTGGATCATACCCTGGTTCACAAGTTTTCTGAACGGCTCGTCCTCGCATACATAACCCATGTCATAGAGGAACTTGTCCCAGAAGCGGGAGTAGATGAGATGGCCTGTAGCATGCTCAGTACCACCGATATAGAGGTCAACGTCCCTCCAGTACTTGTCTGCCTCGACACCTACGAGGTCCTCATCGTTGTGGGGATCCATGTACCTGAGATAGTATGCGCTGGAACCCGCGAAACCAGGCATTGTACTGGTCTCGAGAGGACAGCCCTTGTATGTCCAGTTCTTGGCACGTGCAAGAGGAGGCTCGCCGCTTTCAGTCGGCTTGAACTGGTCAATTTCAGGAAGTCTGAGCGGAAGTTCCTCGTAAGGAAGCGGTGTCGGAATACCTTCCTTGTAATATATAGGGAACGGTTCACCCCAATATCTCTGACGTGAGAAAATGGCATCACGCAGCCTGTAGTTCACTTTACGGTGGCCGATTCCCTTAGCCTCAACATATTCCATAGCGGCAGGAATAGCCTCCTTCACATCCATTCCGTCGAGGAACCCGGAGTTGCACATCTTGCCCTCTTTGGCGTCGAAGCTGTGTTCGCTCACGTCGCAGCCTTCAATGATAGGAACGATAGGAAGGTCGAATTTCTTCGCGAATGCATAGTCGCGGCTGTCATGTGCCGGAACTGCCATGATGGCACCTGTGCCGTAACCGGCAAGGACATATTCTGAAATCCAGATAGGAACACGCTTTCCGGTAAGAGGATTTTCCGCATAAGAACCTGAGAATACACCTGTTACGGTCTTGGTCTCAGAAATTCTCTCACGCTCCGTCTTCTTTCTCACGTATGCGAGATACTCCTCGACATCAGCTTTCCTGTCCTCTGTGGTAAGGTCATTGACAAGTTCGCTCTCAGGAGCAAGTACAATAAAGGTCACACCGAAAATGGTATCGACGCGGGTAGTGAAAATAGTCACGTCCTTGCGCGTCTCTCCATTGAAAGTCTTGAACACCACTTCAGTACCGAATGACCGGCCGATCCAGTTCCTCTGCATTTCCTTGAGGGAATCTGTCCAGTCGAGTTTGTCAAGACTGTCCAGAAGTCGCCCTGCATAAGCTGAGACACGGAGCTGCCACTGAAGCATCTTCTTCTGCTCCACAGGGAAACCGCCACGGACTGAAAGACCTTCCTTGACCTCGTCATTTGCAAGAACGGTTCCGAGTCCAGGGCACCAGTTGACTGATGTTTCTCCCTGATATGCAATACGATAGTTCATGAGAATATCGGACTTTTTCTTTGCACTCCAAGATTTCCACTCGCCTGCCGTGAAGCTGAGCTCCGTGGTGCATGCAGCATGAACGTCTCTTGTTCCGCTTTCTGCGAACTGAGCCTCAAGTTCCGCAATAGGACGGGCCTTGTCGAGCTCGGTGTTGTAGTAGCTCTTGAACATCTTGATAAATGCCCACTGGGTCCACTTGTAGAATGACGGATCACATGTGCGGACCTCCCTGTCCCAATCATATGAGAAGCCGATTCTGTCCAGCTGCTCACGATAACGGCTGATATTCTTCACCGTAGTCACCTCCGGATGCTGACCTGTCTGGATGGCATACTGCTCTGCAGGCAGTCCGAAAGCATCATAGCCCATAGGATGAAGGACATTGAATCCCTTCAGTCTTTTGTACCTCGCGTAAATGTCGCTGGCAATATATCCCAGCGGATGGCCGACATGAAGTCCTGCTCCTGACGGGTAAGGGAACATGTCGAGCACATAATATTTTGGTTTTGATGAATCTTCTGTCGCGTGAAAAGTCTTTTCGGCTGCCCATCTGGCCTGCCACTTCTGCTCAATTCTTCTGAAATCGTATTCCATATCTTTCTAAAAAAATCTATTCTATTTCTTGATTGCAAATTTTCCTTTCTTTGTCAGGCGGAAATCCACTGCCACGGACATTACCGAATTGACATTGACCCCCTTCACCTGTGCCGGCTTCCATTTAGGCGAAGCCTTGATCACCCTCAATGCCTCATCGTCCAATGCCTCGCTCGCGCTCCTGACCACGTGGATATCATAGAGTTTGCCGTCCTTGCCGATGGTGAATTCCACGATCACACGTCCCTGGACACCATTGTCCAAAGCCGCCTTCGGATATTTGAGGTACTGGTAAACCCACCTTGTGAGGAAACTTTTCGGATCCGGACTTCCCATAAAGGTAGGACGCCTGTCACAATCCGCAAAGTTATACAATTTATCATTGACCTTGATGGTCACGTCCGACTGCTCGAAGCGCGGAGGATTTTCTGTGTTGCAGAGGAAGCGGGTGAAATTGTAGATATACTCCAGTTCACGTTCCATCTGCTCGTACTCGATTATGGACTCAGTGTCTTTCAACGTGTTATGCTCCGGATACCGTCCGGTAGTGAACAGGACTGAAGGTATTTTCTTCGAATAGAATGACCTGTGGTCTGATGCGAAAGGCTCCTCCGCGGTCACCTTCGGTGTTATCGGCTGGAGATCGTAAGAGACCTG
>FR890656.1:5447-6685 GCA_000435075.1 Bacteroides sp. CAG:770
AGATCGGAAGAGACCTGTGAGACAATCATGTTCATATCCGCATTGGAGGAGGTGTAGGCGTAGAACCCGCCGCTGCCGGTACCGAGTGCGTCCAGGTCAATCATAGCGTCAATCTTTCCGTAATCCGAGAAGGACCTGTTCAGGAAATACCATGAGCCCGCAAATGACTGCGCCGATGCGCCGAACGCTATGAATATCACCGATCTGCGGAACATAATCTCCTGGGTCTTGACCATTCTGGCCAGTTCCAGCATCATCGCCACGCCCGAAGCGTTTCCGTTCGCCCCGTTGTAAATCTGACGGACAGGCTTCCCGTCCACATCGACGACATTGACTCCGAGATTGTCCATTCTGGCCCCGACGACGATATATCTGTCAAATTTCGTATGGTCATATCCCTGGACGAAACCGACGACATTCCTGGAAGTCAAAGTATCGCCTGCCGGCATTGATATGCCGAAAACATCGCCTTCGCTTCCGCTGAGAAGGTCAATGCCATATTCCTTGAACATGTCACGCACATACTCCGCAGCCGCGTACTCGCCTTTGCTGCCGGCTTTCCTGCCTTCCAACGCGTCGGAGGCAAGATAAGATATGTGATTTTTCAATGTCTTGGTAACATCACTGTCACTCAAGTCCGCATATCCTGAAATATACTGCGCCCTGCAAGGCACATAGGCAGCCGCACACACAAACAAAGCTGCCAGCAGTACTAGTATCTTCTTCATTTCCAATCAATTGACAAGTACCCAGACATCATCCGGGCAAAATTTCTCCTCTTTTATCTTCTTCAGCGACTCGAATGCCGGGACAATGCTGTCCGACGGGCAGACTCCGACTACGGTATATCCGTTTCTGAAATTGATCAATGTCGGGGTGTATCCGTATTTTTCGACTTTCTCGCACAATCCGCTGGCATTGGCCTTGTCCATGAAGGAACCGAGCACGA
Organism: Bacteroides sp. CAG:770; assembly: GCA_000435075.1. Classification (GTDB taxonomy): domain Bacteria; phylum Bacteroidota; class Bacteroidia; order Bacteroidales; family UBA932; genus Cryptobacteroides. Next base: position 6,397 of record FR890656.1, read on the forward strand.
CGTAGTACTTGTGCTCCAGCACGGATGTAATCAGCCCTCCCTTGTCTGAAGACTTGGTGAGATTGACCTTCATGGTCTTCAGAGAATCCAAGACTGCCAGAGAATCGGCCATCTGCTTTTCCACCTTGTGCAGCGAGTCCAGACGTGCCTGGTGCTGTGCTTCGCGGGCAGCGATGATCGCTTCTTTTTTAGCCTCAATCTCCGCTGATGTAGGACGTCCTGCGAGGCGTCTGAAGGTATCGCAGCCCGTTGCGAGGACCGCGATGCACAACATCAATGTCAGGAAAGA
>FR890656.1:6712-18002 GCA_000435075.1 Bacteroides sp. CAG:770
ACAACATCAATGTCAGGAAAGAGTGCTTCATATCTAAAATTTACCTAAATTCGTACAAATTTAACAAATATAATTATTTTTGTAAGCGCCAAAGAGATTAAAAACTAAAATTACTGATATGCAACTGATACAGGAACTTAAATCATTCTTGAGAGGAGTCATAGACGTCCGCACAAGTACAGATACGGTCAAGGCTGCCGAAAGCATCAAGAACAACATTTATTTCCGTGGTCCGAACGTCTGGATTCTCGTATGCGCGATTGTCCTGGCATCTGTCGGACTCAATGTCAATTCCACTGCTGTCATCATCGGTGCCATGCTGGTATCGCCTCTCATGGGCCCTATCTTCGGAGTGGGACTCGGACTCGGTACGGAAGACACCGGCCTCATCAAATCCGCAGTCAAGAACTTACTGATAATGGTCGTGATAAGTCTCACGGCAGCAACTATTTACTTTCTCATCACACCACTTAAGCTGGCGAACCCGACAGAGCTCATGTCGCGTACAAACCCGACAATATATGACGTGATGATCGCGCTGTTCGGCGGTCTTGCGGGCATCTTCGAACAGTCCAGAAAAGAGAAAGGTACGGTCATCTCCGGAGTGGCTATCGCGACAGCCCTCATGCCTCCTCTTTGTACAGCCGGATACGGTCTCGCTTCTGGCCACATCACATATTTCTTCGGAGCGCTCTATCTGTTCTCCATAAACTGCGTATTCATCATCCTCGCGACCTACATCATGGTCAAGTACCTGAAATTCGAGGAAATGCAGTTCAGTGACGGCGGCACTGCAAAGAAGACCAAGACCATCATGTCCATCGTCATCATCCTCATGATCGTGCCAAGTATCTGGTCCGCATTCGTGATGATCCGTGAGAACAGTTTCAGCATCAATGTCGAATCGTTCATCAAGGAGAACAAGAACCTGGACAACGGCTATATCTACGACTACAAATTGTCTTACCGCAAGGGCGGAACCATCAATGTTTTCATTGCAGGTGAACCGCTTACGGCTTCAGAAAAGAACAGGCTCATCGAATCTGCCGAGAGACACGGCATCAAGGAAAGCCAGCTCAAGTTCTCCGAAAGGGCGATGTATGAGGCCAATGACAATGTTTCAGAGAAACTCGTGAAAGGCATCTACGAAAGGACAGATTCCGAGATTTCGAGACGTGAAAGCCGTATCCGTGAACTGGAGAAGGAACTCGAGCAGTACCGTCGTGAGGAGATTCCATACACCCAGATTGCCAAAGAAATCAACAGCCAGTATCCTGAAATCGGAAAGCTGATTCTCGCCAGAGGTGCCGAGGTGAAATGCGACAGCCTTAATACATCGAAGGGACTTGTTCTCGTAACTGAGTCAGGCAAGCCTCTCAACGAACAGACCAGAGGCAAACTTGAGAACTGGCTGAAAATCAGACTGGGTGATTCTACCGCAGTCGTAATCAGCCGATAATGTCAGCGGCACGGAGGATAGCAAGGGCAGTTTTTGCCTGCATTTGCCTGGTCGTTCCGGCCTGGGCATTTCCCCTACGAGCCCCAAATCACAGAAAACACACTGAGTCAGAAAAGGTTACAATCAGTTTGGACTCTTCGGCAGCATTGAAAACAGTGTCTTCTGCCGAGAGGCTGGCTCCTGCGGTTCCGCTTTACGGACCTGCCGATACTGTGACGATGTTCATCATCGGGGACGTGATGCTCCATTCGCGACAGATGGAGTACAGTTACGATTCTTTTCTTGAGCATATAAGTGGAAGGATGAAGGCTGCAGACATCTCTGTCGCCAATATGGAGTTCCCTCTCGGCGGCAAGCCATACACCGGTTATCCGGCGTTTTCCGCCCCTGATGAATATGCCCGATATGTAAACAGATGCGGGGCCAATGTCTTTCTGGCGGCCAACAACCATATCCTGGACAAAGGCTACACCGGCATTGACAGGACACTCCACGTTTACGACAGCCTGGAGGCCGCGGGAGCCATCAGATACACTGGAATAAGCGCTGATTCTCAGGACAATGCAGGCAGATATCCGCTTATTGTCAATGTCAGAGGGGTGCGGATTGCCCTGCTGAATTTCACATACGGGACCAACAATCCGGCGAAGCCCGGCGTCTGGCCGAAAGTGAATCTGGCGGACACTACCGACATCGCGGAGGCGCTGTCCAGGGCAAAGGAGCGCAAACCCGATTTCATCATCGCACTTCCGCATTGGGGAATCGAGTATGAACTGCGACATTCGGCCAGACAGGAGAGGCTAGCCCGCTGGCTGGTTTCGAAGGGGGTCAATGCCATTGTGGGTGCCCATCCGCATGTCATCCAGGATTCCTGCTCGATAAATGGTGTCCCTGTATTCTATTCGCTCGGCAATGCGGTTTCAAACATGAGCGCCGCCAACACTCAGCTCGAGCTTGCGGTAGAACTGAAATTTGCACGTTCGCCACAAGGAGACGTCTCCATGCTACGCCCTTCCGTCACGTTCCTATGGTGTTCTCTGCCAGGCAGATTCACAGACAGTTATGCGACATTGGAAGTCCACAGGTTCCTCGGCAGGCGCAGTCTCTGGAAATCTCCATATGACTACGACAAGATGATTTCGACATATAACCGCGTCAAGTCGGAAACAGGAATCAGAGATTAAGTATATCCGAGTTCCGCAATACGGAGGAGCCCTGGGCAAAGATATTTTGCGTAACGGGATTATAGGTGTAACTTTGCAGATTGAAATATTCTGAAAAGGCCGGGAAGGTCGGCATTGACAAAGACATGAGAAAAGACATTACATTGGAAGCAATGGACCCGATAGAAATATACGGGGCCGGAAATAAGATATTGGCGGAATTCTGTTCCTATTTTCCTGGACTGAAGGTGGTTGCAAGAGGCAATCTGATAATGCTGGACGGAAATGAAGAACAGATAGAGCAGTTCAGTTCGAAACTTGACGAACTCGTGGAGAGGAGAAAGCATAAGATGAACCTCACCAAGTTCGATGTGGAGGACATATTCGACGGCGAGACATCGCCTGACAGTTTCGTGTTGAACGGGGACGCGACCATAGTACACGGAACGGACGGAAAACCTATCAGAGCCAGAAACAAGACCCAGCAGGAAATGGTCAAGGCGTATTTTGCCAATGATCTCGTCTTCGCAGTGGGCCCTGCAGGTACAGGAAAGACCTATATCGCTATCGCATTGGCAGTCAGAGCATTGAAAAACAGGGAAATCAAAAGGATCATCCTTACTAGACCGGCCGTGGAGGCAGGAGAAAGGCTGGGATTCCTCCCTGGTGATCTGAAAGACAAACTGGACCCGTATCTCCAGCCGCTATATGACGCTTTGGGAGACATGATTCCGTCCAAGAAACTTCAGGAGTTCATCGCAGAGGGCACCATCCAGATTGCTCCGCTGGCATATATGCGAGGCAGGACATTGGACCGCGCATGCGTGATACTGGACGAGGCGCAGAACACCAATCTCGGCCAGCTGAAAATGTTCCTGACTCGTATGGGCGCCAATGCCAAATTCATCGTGACAGGTGACGCCAGCCAGGTGGACCTTCCGAGAAAAGAGGACTCAGGTCTTCTCAAGGGCATCAATCTCCTTAAAAACATAAAGGGCGTCGCCACAATTTTCTTCAGCAACGAAGACATTGTGAGACACCCTCTTGTATCGAAAATCGTCAAGGCCTTCGACAAGGAAGAGGCCAATGACAATCGTTGACAATACGGGCAAATTATTTGATTTGCATTATTTGAATCAAATAATTATATTTGCAATAAAACCGTATATGTAATGATAAGGGCAAAGAATCCGTTCATAGTCACAGGACTAATCGAAAAAGAATACTTCTGCGACAGGATCAATGAATCCGCGAAATTGGTCAAGTCAGTCACCAATGGCAACAATCTCGTACTGATATCTCCAAGGAGGATGGGCAAGACAGGATTGATCAGATTCTGCTATGACATGCCTGAAATAAAAAATGACTATTACACGTTCTTCATTGATATTCTTCACACGTCCAGTCTGAGGGAATTCACATATACGCTTGGGAAAGAGATATTTGAGTCATTACAGCCACGAAGCCGAAAGATGGCATCATCTTTCCTGCAGACATTGAAATCAATCAACGGCAAGTTCGGTTTTGACGTCATGACAGGTATGCCGTCATTCAGTATAGAACTGGGAGACATTGAACAGCCTTCACATACGTTGGAAGAGATTTTCGGTTATCTGGAAAGGGCTGACAAACCATGTATCGCGGCGATTGACGAATTCCAGCAGATCGGAAAATATGCGGAAAAGAATGTGGAATCGTTGCTTCGCGGACACATCCAGAAATTATCGAACTGCAACTTCATTTACGCCTGCAGTGAACGCCACATGATGCAAGAGATGTTTCTGTCTTCTGCCAGACCCTTCTTCCGCAGCGCTGACATGCTTGAACTCGGAGCAATTCCAGAAGATATCTACGTGACATTCGTCGTGGACCTCTTCCATAAAGCGGGAAAGGAAATCTCTCCGGAAAGCGTCGCCAAGGTCTATTCTTTCTTCAAGGGGCACACTTTCTACATGCAGAAGACTTTCAATGAATCATTTGCCGATACCGCAGAAGGGGCAGAATGCACGAATGAAGTGATTTGCACAGCAATAACAGCACTTGTGGATTCCTATGACACAGTTTTCCGCGAGATTCTTTCAAATATGGCAGAAAAGCAGAAGGAATTGCTGTATTCAATCGCCCTGGACGGCGAGGCTACAGCCATAACGTCTTCCGCATTTATCCGCAGACACAGCCTGTCTTCAGCCAGTTCCGTGCAGGCTGCCGTCAAGAAACTCATTGAGAATGAACTGGTAACAAGGACGGACAATGTCTACTCCATCACTGACAGGTTCTTAGCAATCTGGTTGACAAGACAGATGGGCTCCGGAAATCCGCTTCGGGCATTGATGTAAGTAATCTTTACAAAAGGAGTCTCACAGTATCTTCATAGCTGAAGAGTATTGTGAGACTCCTTCGGGTATCGGAAATCATCAGTTATACAGGAATGCAATGTGCGCAGGGACATCGCCTGTGCGGACACTCCATTTTAGTTTGCCTTCTTTTGAATAGCAGTGGAGGGTACCGCTGGAAACGAAGTCCTTGGCATCTGTCAGATAGATGTCACCGTTCTCAGGATTGACGGAAAGTCCGTAAGGATAAGGTATGCCTGACTCGGTGCCGTCGGTTATGAACTTCTCGGACTCGATAGAACGGGTATTGACATTGACCTTATAATAAGAGGTCGTAGGGGCCCAATTTACAGGGTCATAAGCAGTTCCCATGACGTAGATGCAGTCGCCGCTGACAGTCATGTTCGCAACAGGCTTGTCAATGCTGGTGGCCACAGCATACTTGCCGTCCTTCTTCTCGAGACAATAGAGCTTGGATTTGACGTCAGCATAGTTGCCGAGTGATGAAACCCAGATTGCACCGTTCTTGTCCGCAACCATACGGCTCAGATTGATAGCGACTTCGATGCTGTATTCCACTTTCATTGACTTCAAATCCACTACAGAAACGGTATTGTCATAGTCATGGCCGTTCATGGAACGGTAACCGCCGGAGTTTGCGACATAAGCCTTGCCGTCCAGAATCACAAGCTGTTCAGGCTGATAGCCTACCTCCACTTCGCCGGTAACCGTATATGTGTCAAGGTCAATGCGGTAGAGCGCACCCTTCTGGTCCGGAAGGTTCTTCTTGTCAGTAGCGACATAAGAGGTCACATAGGCGCAGTTGCCGTAAAATGCAATATAACGGCAGTTAGGGATATCCACCTTGGCGATACGCTTGACGGTATTGGCATTCATGATCTCCACCTTGTGCGAGCCATTGACCACTGTGAAAACTCTGCCTTTGTAAACCTGGACATCATTGCCCGTATCTCCAAGTCCCTTTACGACCTCAGGATTGTACTCGGTAAACACATCCCTGATATAGAACGCATTACGGAAGTTGAAGAAATCCAGCTGAGCCTTATTGCTGCCGCTGTTTCCTTCATTGAGGACATACATTCCTACAGGATTGGCATTGACATCCGCAGGCGTATTCACCTGTTCATAATCAGACGGGACGTCACCGCTTCCGGGGAAAACGGGGATATCATCCTTACGGCAACCTGCCGCCATCGCAATCACGGCTGCAAAAACCAGAGCCGTCTTTCCAAAATTCATGAAAATCTTACGCATAAATATGATAATTGATTAAAGTTCAATGCTGAGCGACACCTTGAAATTAGTCTTCGGCATAGGATAATTCAGAACCACTTCATAATCCTGCCCCAGAAGATTATTCACCTCAAGCGAAGCCTTCAAGACCTTGTCTCTAAGAGTGAACGACTTCTGGACCGACAAATCGCTTGTATAATACGGCTGGACAAGATTCCGCCTGACATTCTCTTTCTGGCTATACCTCTCCCCCGCATAAAGGAAGGTATATCCAAGACACCATCCTTTCCAATATAGAGACACGACAGCGGTTCCGCTGTGCTCCGGGACATAGGGTATCTGATTTTTATAATATGATGAGGCAGAATCGGTTATGTCAACAGCCCTCTGCCAGGTATATTGAAGTTTAGTTACAAGGTCAATGCTGCCTGCACGGAATCCGAACGATGCCGATGCGTCAACGCCCTTGATATCGACTTTGCCGAGATTAAGCATTGTCCAGCGGAACTGCTGCCCCTTAGGATAGGCTATAATTTTGTCATTGACCTTGTTCCAATACCCGTCGGCGACAATGTCAAAGTTTCTGAAGAATCCGCAATCAAATGATTCAGAATATTTTACACCAATGTCAGTCTGAAGTGTCCGTTCAGGTTTCAGCCAAACATTGGCGGAATTCGTATAATAAAGGTCATTGAAAGTAGGCATCCGGAACGACCGCTTGCAGAAGCCTCTGAGATACAGTTCCTTGCCGTCAATCAAGCGGTAGGACAAGGTCAATGCCGGTGAGGCCTCGTTCCTCGACGAATCATAGAGATCAGACTTGCGGGCCCTGTCCTGAATGAAGTAGCCCAATATGCTTGCCTGCATCTTGAATCTTCCAAGATCAAGGGCAGTGGCCAGCGACAGCATTTCGGTGAAGCGGACCGGCTGCGGGAAAACGACATTGACAGACAGGAACTTGTCGGCATCGAGCCAGTTCCACTGGAAATCGAATGACATTGACACATCCCAGAAATCATTGATACTGAAAAGATTCGCCGAAGAGACATACGCTTCTTTCTGGCGGTATCTGTTCGATGTGAAGAGGGTCCGGGGGTCCTTGTCCTCATAGAACGTGTAGTCAGACGCGAATTTGGCATTGACCATGGAACGGAACCGGCGGGTCCATCCGTTCTCGAAGTGTCCCTGGACGAAGAAGTTGTTGTCTCTCATGCGCTCCCCGTTGCTGAACACGTTGCTCACCACGGCTCCGGGAATTCCCCTATTGGAGTTATAATTATAGACGCGCATGTTCCATTTGCCGTGGGAGAGAGCCCCGTGGACCGACGCCTCGACTCTGGTGGCGCAGATGTCGCCGTTATGCCGATAGGCTGTAGTGTCGTAGGCAAGCCGCCCTCTGGAATCGTAGCCGCGGCATCTGAATTTATAACGTCCTGTTGCATTGGTCCAGCCGGCGGATATCCCGGCAGAAATCTCGTCGGAGATTTTATAAACGGTTCTGAGCGAAGGGTTTACAAGACCGAACGAGCCTGTCTTCACTGAAGCCTTGAGTGAGTATCTCCGTCCGGGAGCAAAATGGGGCTCCGACGTGGTGATATATATGGATGACGATGAGCCGAAGTCTCTGGCAGACTGGAAGATATCGCTTTTCTGTCCATTGTAGAGGCATATTTCGCCGATGTCATCCAGGGAGAACCTTCCGAGGTCCGTCTGGCCGTTCTGTGCATTTCCGAGCTGGATTCCGTCATAAAAGACAGCCACATGATTGGTTCCCAATGAACGGACATTGACGGTTTTCAGGCCTGCAACTCCGCCATAGTCCTTAAGCTGGACTCCGGAAAAATATCTCAACGCATCTGCAACGGAGAGGCTGTTCAGACGTTCCAAATCTTTGCCGCCCAGGACCTGAGCAGGAATTGTTTCTTTGTATCTTCCTGACTGTGAATGGCCTACAATAACAGATTCTTCGAGATAGCGCACAGTGGAGTCTGACGGCACCACAATACCCTGCTGCGCCGATAAAGGCACAACCCAAAGAAGAATCAATGTCAATGCAAATACTTGCTGCAGAATCCGTTTCAATGGTATCCGTATTAAGTAAATCCGGCACAAGGCCACAACGATACCATCCCTGTCAATGCAGCAGAGACAATGAACACGCAGGCAATTGTCCGAAACCGCAGTTCCGTCCAATGCCGTCATGCACCAGCACTCCCCGTCCTCCGCAGGGCAGACCGATGGTATCAGCCGCAACAGGCATTCTGACTTGTGCATTGACAGAACATATCCGTCTTCTGCATATACAGTAGCGGGAACTGCTCAGGATTCCGACCTGATTCCCCCATTACGACCGCTGCAAAGATAGGACAAGGCCAGTTAAAAACGAAATTTTTGTCAACTTATTAAAAACTGTTTTGAAACACAAACAAGAGGCTGACCTTTTGGGTCAGCCTCGATTGTATAAAAACTCCGGAATATCCAAATCTTTCTATACGATTTCTCCACCGGCAACACATTTACGATTATCCCATCGTTGCCGTTATTTTCGCAACAATTATATCACAGACTCATATTCTCCACCCCAAGACTCTATATGACTATAAGATTAGAGTATCGAACCACACTCAAAAAGGTAAATAAATATATATTTATATTAAGTTTTATTTGATATTTAATAAACATATATATTTGCAGAAAAATTCAAATATGGAAAAGATACATACTCCATCTGAAGTTGCCGAAAACATAAAGAAAATCATTAGGCAGCAATACAAAGGCCTGAACGAATATGCTATGCATAAGAATATTACGCCAACACAGTTATACACAATACTCAACGGAAAAGAGTATATGTCATTTTATTCGGCGTTCCGATTCTATGCGGATTTTGACTTGAATGTTGAATATTGCACGAAAGGGACGCTTCCGATGCTGTCTCCGGATCACGAGCATATGGCACTTCTGGCAGCTGCGACGGATTTTTTCTATGCTGTCAGGGATGAAGATCGGCTGCGGGATGAATACGAACTGAAATCCGGTGACATTGCCGAGGATGAAAAGCTCCGCTTCGAAAAGGCGCTGAAAAAGGCGAGGCTTGAAAAGGCTAAAGTAGGATGCCGACTGGTTGATCTGCTGAACATCGGATGGGCGGAAGATAATCCGGAATATGACATTGAAAAGCCGGTAGTTGACGAATGCGACTCCGGAAATAGTGAACAAATAAAAAACGATATGAAACTGCACGAAGCTATTGAGAAAGTGCTGCGAGAAGCATCGACGGCACTCACATTTACCGAAATCGCGAAACTCATAAACAGGCAGGGATTATACGCCCGAAAGGACGGTAAACCGGTGCCGGCGAGTCAGATTTCCGCAAGAGTAAAGAACTATCCTCTCCTATTTGACATTGATAGGAGTGTTTCACCAATTAAAATCAGCGTTTCAAATGACAACAAACTATAAACAAGGCTTGGAGCCTCTAGTATGCAATGAACCGAAGATCCTGATACTCGGTTCCCTTCCTGGCGACATTTCCATCGAAAGCCAAGAGTATTATGCAAATCACAAGAACTTTTTCTGGAGAATCATAGCGACAATAACAGGCTCTCCTGTGCCGCTCAGCTATCCGGCAAAAAAGGAGATGCTTGCGCAAAGTCATATTGCCCTCTGGGATGTTTATGCCGCAGCAGAACGTACTGGCAGCAGCGACGGGAATATCCGTGGCGGAGAGTTCAATGACATAGTCGGATTTATCAGAAAGAACCCGACAATATCAACAATTGTGTTCAACGGAAAAAAAGCAGCCAAGTCTTACGCGCAATACTTGAAAAAGCATCCCGACACGATAAACATAGTAGGACATCTGCACACCTGCGCATGCCCAAGCACAAGCCCGGCAATCCTCTGCACGGGACTGACTTTTGATGACTTGGTGAACAGATGGAAGGATATTTTGATTTGACACAAACTTTTCTTGTATGAACGGAAGACCTGCCAAAGGGCGAAAGAAAGCGCACCGACGCCGAGTTGTAGCGGCAATGGACTGCGATTTTCAAACCGGCGTCTTGAGTAACTTTGTTACATTTTCTGTACATATCTACTACACTTAATAAAATTTGTAGTATCTTTGTACAGATTATTTTATGTATATGCGTAACACTAAACAATTCATATCATCCTCCACCATAAAAAAAGTACAAGGGAGAGGCAAATATTACAAGATGCTTGACAAGGCAAAACAGGGAGAATTGATTCAGATTCGCCGTGGCATCTACGCCACGTTAGAGCAGCTGAGCGGCAATATGATAGACATTGATATAATAGTAAAGGGGGGCATACTTTGCCTATGGTCAGCGTGGAGTATCCATAAACTTACCACATCAATGCCACAGGCATTCCATATCGCTGTTCCAAGAGGTAGAAAAGTGACAATCCCTGCATTTCCGCAGATTGAAATCCACCATTACACGGACAAAATTCTCAATGTCGGCGTGATGAAGACGACTATTGACGGCTATATCATCAATGTATATGATGCGGAAAGGAGTGTCTGTGATGCCGTGAAATTCAGAAACAAAATTGGGATTGACGTATGTGCCGAAATAATAGGCAACTATCTTGAGCGGCCTGAAAGGAATATCTCGAAACTTATGGACTATGCAAAACTCCTCAGAGTAAACACGACTCTTGAGAAATATCTGGAGGTCAAGCTATGAGAAAAGAATCTGTCAAAAATCACGGAAAATCTATCCGGAGCAAACTGCTTAATGTCGCCCAAAACGAAGGCATATATTATCAGACTATCCTTACACGCTACTTTCAGGAAAGATTGATCTACAGAATATCTCAGACCCCGTATCGTCAGAACTTCTACCTGAAAGGTGGAGCTCTAATGTACGCCCACGAGAAATTCGCAGCTAGGCCGACATTGGATATTGACTTCCTCGGCAACAATATCAGTAACGACAGCGAAAGAATCGTTGCGGCCTTTTCGTAACGAGAAAATGGCAACGCCGGTTTTTCTCTGCCCGAACGGCACCAGGAAATAGCTGTTTAGTTGCCGGAAGGCTCCGACAGAGCGT
>FR890657.1 GCA_000435075.1 Bacteroides sp. CAG:770
TTTATCGGAAAGCCGTAAAGTTCCCCGACAGCCTTGTACAGTCCACCAGTCGTGGCGTTCTTGGCGATTTCCTGCAAACGCTTACCGATGACCTTCTCATCCGTTGAATCCACGCCGTCCACCTTAACAAGATTAAGGCGGCTGCTTTCCTTATCAGTCTGCACAACGGAAAGAAAACGGTTCCAGTCTTCCGTCATGGCTTCGATGAAAGCCGTGTTGTTGCGCAGTTCTCCCGTCTTGGATTCCAGCTTGAACTCCGAATCGCGCTTGCCCTTGTTGAACGATTTGCGTTCCCCTTCGAGCGAGGCGATACGCTTCTCTAATTTCGCCTTATCCAAAAGGTCGGTATTGCCGGAGAGCAACGCCATATACTCCGAGAAGTTCATACCCGATTTTTCGTCCATTGCTCCCTCGTCGATGGTACGTGCGCCCATCGCTCCGCTTTTGAGCTGCGATATGAACGTCTGCTTGCAGTGCAGCAGATTGAACTTGTAGCTGTCCAGCGACTTTTCCACCGCGTAGATGATGACATCCACGTTGTTCTCGGCAAAATGCTTGGCAATCTCGTTCCCGGCTCTAACACCCCGTCCGTCACGCTGTTGCAGGTCGGACGGTCGCCACGGTGTATCAAGGTGATGGATGGCGACACATCTTTTCTGCGCATTCACGCCCGTTCCGAGCATACTTGTGGAGCCGAACAGCACGCGCACCGTCCCGGCGTTCATGGCATCTATCACCGCCTTACGAGC